>JAUXWL010000607.1 GCA_030680155.1 Anaerolineales bacterium | reverse complement strand
TGATATATTGAACGATATCCATTCATCTTCACTCCGCCATTTTCTCCAATTCAGAAAGAGGGAGAAGGACCCCATTTATGTGGATCCCAATCGAGTCCCCATTATCGACATCCGGGAAGTATGCGAAGAGCTGGTCTCCTTCTCCAATAAAAAAGTCATTCGGTACGTCAACCCCCCTCTGGGCGGCCAGGGGCGCCTGGGCGGTGAGAATTTGATCTTGCCCACCATTTCGGATACCGACGATTACATCGTCACTTACTTCGCGCTCCGGGGAATAAGCGGAGCAGGAGTGAACGTGGAGGACATTTCCTGGATCGATCCTATCTGCGAAAACGTAGCCACTGTCACCCGTTAAAAAGGTGACAGTGAAGCTACGCGAATAAACCTGCTTCATAAGATCTCCACTTACTACTTATAAGCCCTGGCTTGCTGTAAGACCACCTGGAGCGTGGAGGCCGCCTCCACGGAAGATCCAGCCTTGATCTTGATGCGTGAGCTACCCAGCCTTGTAACATCCCACCAGTCATCCGGGTCATTCTGATCGCCGAAAGGAATGGCAATCGCGCCGTGAGGGCAACGGCCGATATATCCGCCGTGGAAATTTATGGAAGAAGCGCCGAAAATCTTTTTCTTGCCCCCGTTTGTGAACGAGGGGCCACCGATGGCCACTCCGGACCCTTCAGAATTGAGCATTGGATATGCGTCAAACGTTGGGGTGATGTAATGGTCCACGCCTGCGGCGGTGCATGCGCCATAAATGAGGTCGGTGAACAAAGGATATCTTCCCGTGATGACCTTCTGAAAATCGCTCGTGTATCCTTCCAGGAGGGTTTTCTTGTCCTGCTCCTCGGTGAGCTTCAATTGGTTATACTGCTCATAGGGAGCCTTGGCGTTGGCCCTTGAGAGCAGCATAAGGGTTCGGATCGGGTGGTCATTCGGGAGATCAACATACTCGTTGGCAGCGGATACCAGGGAGTACGAATAAATCTCCTTTGCCATCAGAAAACCCGAGGGAGAAACAATCTCCTCATCGAACACATCTGCCCTCACCCTAAGTTCCATGGCGTCCGGCGTCGATCCCCCTGCGGCCAGGTTGTGAGTGATCTTGAGCTGAGGATTGCGGAACTTTTTGCAATCCAGGGCAAACTGTTCGTCATAAAGAAATCGCCCGAAATTGATATCAAACTCAATCAAGGCCATGACGTTATCGAGGTAGATTAGGTTTGCATAAGGCAGCATCATGTTATTATAAAAATTCAACGCCTGGATATCCATGCCGCTCAAAGACATAAGAACGTCTGACCCATCGACAATCTCCAGCTTGGTCAGAGCCTTCGCGGGGTGGTCTGTCGGGACGCTGCCGTTATTGGTGAGCTTCATCAGGACCGACAACCTTGAGATTGGATCGACCAGATCAATATCCATAACCTTTGTGCCGGCGGCGGTGAAGGTTTCTGCGGAAAGCAATTCACTCCATCTGTGGTTCATGATTCATCCCCTCCTTTTCTTAGATGGTTAAATGGTTTTGGGAAAGCCTATCCCATTTTCTTCTTTCTCAACGCCTGAGAGATCTGTTTGACCCTCTCCAGGTTCCGGAGATCTCCTCGAGGGAATCGAGGAGCAAGGGTCGTTGCCTTGATCGTCTCCGCGTACGGAGCGAATCCCGCCCCATAATCCGGAGCCGCGATAACGACGCCCTCCGCGAACCTTCCCGGTCCCTTTCGTGAGGCACGATCCTGCCATCTTGCAGTCCCTGCCTTCGTCACGCCCTTGGCGTAAGAATCAGCAGCACCAGCCGCAATCATTGCGGCCTTGTGGCTTTCCTTGGCTCCTGCAGCAGCCTGAGCCCAATCACGCTTTGGGTTCTTGATCCCAAGCGTGTAGTCCTCAGTCCGTTGCGGAGTAACGCGACCCCATTTATCCTGGATCGCTTGAATCGATTTGATTTCAGCCATGGTATTTACCTCCTTTTAGTAGAGTGCGACTTTTTGTCCATATACCAGACATTTTGTCACTTGTCAAGCATTATTTTT
>JAUXWL010000598.1 GCA_030680155.1 Anaerolineales bacterium | reverse complement strand
GAATCGATCCGTTTTTTTGCGGTTGTTGAAGAAGACTATCTTTCCAAAATCGTCCTTGACCGCCCATTGATGATCCTTCGCCATGTGCATATGTACGTCCCGAACGATCCCCGCTGGGATGTGCGGCATCGCTGGGGCTTGACGACATACGGCTACATCGAGCGGATTAATCCAGACGTGATTCTGCTATGGAAACAGGAGCTGTACGATTTTACGAACGAAGCGGTTTTGGATTCCGCAGTAAATCCTGAAAGATTTGAGGAAGCCCTGCCCTTCTATCAGGATGCATTAAGTCACGAATTGGCGGGTTACACTCATATTTACGAAGATTCGTATGGCGTCCTGTATGTCAGGGATGATCTTGCACAACAATATTTGAAAATGGAAGGCTGGATGATGGCATTGCGTTGATCCGAGTATTTGTAAATCAGGTGTCGGGAAAATCGAAAGGGTGTGTTCCACGTGTGCTTGTGGCACAGTGCAGGCATTTGAGTTGAAAGACCAGACCTGACAGGTTTCACCATAGTCTCACCCAGCCGCAACTTGCGAATCAGATGCGATTTGCTTAACCAGAACCTGTGGAAACCTGTCAGGTCTTGACCCGTGAAAATTTTCAACTCGTTTGAAACACACCCAAATCAAAAAGACCTCGGAGGTTTTTATAACCTCCGAGGTCTTTTTGATTCGAGCAGTCTTACTTGGCGAAGATCACATACCAGGCGTGAAGCAAGCCAGGGATACCGCCGAGAATGGTCAGGACGACATTCAACCAGAAGGTATTGTTGATACTGCCTGTTTTCATATACACGGCGAGTGGGGGGATGAAGAGAGAGACGATAAATTGCAGGAACTTGTTATCCATTTGAGTATTTCTCCTTGGGTGAATAATTTGGACTTACTATGTCGCATTATACGGCATGACGGCTGATTTGTTGTGGCCATTTCATGCAGGGATCATTTTTGGTGCGTTTTTCTCTTCTGTGCCTTGACAAAATAAAATAAACACTGTATATATACACTGTAAAGTAAACAAGGAGCTACGATGGTTAGACCGAGCAAAAAACAACAAATTCCGAACCTTCAAGAAGCCATCAAGGAAACAGCCTGGAACCAGATTGCTGAGTTTGGTGCGCCAACTTTGTCGCTGCGGGCGATTGCGCGTGAGTTGAAGATCACTGCGCCTGCTATCTACAATTACTTCCCGAACCGTGATGCGCTGGTAACCGCGCTCATCATTGATGCATACACCTCGTTTGGCGATGTGCAAATTGCGGTGCGGGATGAAGTTCCAGAAACTGAATTAGAGGAACGGTTACGCGCCATTGGGCTGGCATACCGTCAGTGGGCGCTTGATTATCCCCAGCGTTATCAGTTGATATTTGGTACGCCTATTCCAGGTTATGTTGCCCCAATGCTGGAGGTGTTGCCTTCCGCTGCGCGTTCACTTAGCGCTTTGGTCAGCGTCGTTGACGGTCTGCGTGTAGCCAATAAGTTGATTGCGAATGGATTCCCATCTATTCAATCGGGATACCAACAGCAATTTGAAGTTTGGAAGAATTACGCTGGCGATTACGACATCTTCTCGCTTTCGGTTGCGATGATTATTTGGAGTCGGGTGCATGGGTTGGTTTCGCTGGAGATCTCGGGTAACATGCCGCCCTTTGGCGTGGATGGTTCGGCTCTTTATCACTATGAGATCAGTTCGATTATCGATCAATTCATCAAAAAATAAGAATTATTTGTAAAGGAAATTAAATGACGGCAAATCACGTTGTATTCGGCACAGGTGCGATCGGGCGCGCAATCATGAATGAACTCATCAAACGCGGAGAATCAGTTCGCATGGTAAATCGTTCGGGGCGGATGGACGAGGTCCCTGCCGGGGTGGAGGTCAAAGCTGCGGATTTGTATGACCAGGCCCAGGTCAAGGAAGTGACGCGCGGTGCGAAGGTCGTGTATCAGGCGTCGCAACCGGCATATCATCAATGGGTTGAGAAGTTCCCGCCGTTGCAGCAATCCATTATTGATGGGTTGACGGGCAGTGATGTCAAACTGGTACTGGTCGAAAATTTGTACATGTATGGCGAAACCAATGGCAAGCCGCTCACGGAGGATATGTTGTACAGCGCACATACCAAAAAGGGAAAAACGCGCAGTGAAATGAGCAAGGCGGCTTTTGAAGCGCATCGTGCAGGGAAATTACGTGTGACGGCTGGGCGTGGGTCTGATTTCTTCGGCCCGTGGGGCTTGCCGACAGCGGCAATGGGAGAGCGCACGTTCTACCCGATGCTGCATGGCAAGGCGGCAAATTTGGTGGGGAATATTGACTTGCCGCACACGCATACGTTCGTGCTTGATTTCGGAAGGGCGCTTGTTATTTTGGGTGAGCGCTCCGAAGCGGATGGACAGGTCTGGCATGTGCCGAATGATAATCCGCATATGACCCAGCGCGAAATAGTGACGATGATCGCGGAGGAAATGGGTATTCCGTCAAAATTCAGCGCCATGGGCAAAACAATGATGCGGGTCGGCGGCTTGTTCGTCCCTGAAGCAAAGGAAATGGTGGAGATGATGTACGAGTTCGAACAGCCTTTTATTGTGGATTCGAACCGCTTTGAAACCACCTTTGGAATGAAAGCCACGCCGATGCGCGAAGCGATCAGGGAAACAGTGGCTTGGTATAAAAGTCACCCTGAAAAGAAATAGAAACTACTTTAGAGGAGAACAGTATGATTATCGTAAATTCCATTATGGCAAGTTTGCATCACATCCTTGCGTTTACACTGACGGCGGCTTTGGTGTATGAATTCATCGCTTATCGCAAGGGATTGACTGTTGCGGAAGCCCGCCGCATCCAACGCGTGGACTTGGTCTACGGCATTTCGGCGGGGTTATTGATCGTTGTCGGTTTGCTGCGTGTCTATTATTTTGAAAAAGGACCAAACTATTACCTCAACAACCACGTCTTCTGGACGAAGATGGCATTGTTCGTGATCATCGGTTTGCTGTCCATTTACCCGACCATCCGTTACGTCAAATGGAATCCGATGCTGGTGGAAAACAAAGCGCCTGAAATTCCAGATAAAGAATACAGGAATATCCGCCTGCTGCTCTGGCTGGAAATGGCATGTCTTGTACTTATCCTCTTCGCAGCGCCTCTCATGGCACGCGGGGTCGGGAGCTAACAAAAGACCTCGAAGATTGTCAAAATCTTCGAGGTCTTTTTGCAGTACACTCAGGGCGAAAGGATGCCCACCATGCTTGAAATCGCGATCATGCTCGAAGGTCAAAATGGATTGAACTGGACGCGCTGGCAAAACATCGTCCGCCTTGTGGAGGATTTGGGGTTTGTGGGTTTGTATCGCTCCGACCATTTCACCAACATGAATCTGCCCGACAAAGACTCGCTTGAATTGTGGGTCTCATTGACATGGCTGGCGTGCAACACGAAGCGCATCGAATTTGGACCGTTGGTTTCGCCTGTCTCGTTTCGTCACCCCGTCCTCACTGCCCGCATGGCATCCGCGGTGGACGACCTCGCGAATGGGCGGCTCACGCTCGGTCTGGGTGCGGGTTGGCAGGCGCGTGAGCATCAAATTTTCGGGTTTGACTTGCTGGATGTAAAACCTCGCTTTGAGCGTTTCAAGGAAGGTTTGCAGGTTATCACCCAGCTTCTGCAGAGCGACTCGCCTGTCTCTTTTGATGGGGCTTATTATCAACTGCGTGAAGCTGCGTTGCTGCCACGTCCGCAACGCCTCAACGGACCCCGCATCCTGATCGGTGGAAATGGGCAGAATCGCACTCCGAAATTGGTGTCCCGCTTTGCAGACGAATGGAATGCCATGTTCCTCACACCTGAACAGTTTGAAAAAAACAATGCAAGGTTGGATGAAATCCTGAAAGTGGAAAGCCGCGATTCGCGTTCCGTACGTCGTTCGATGATGACGGGATGTGTGTTTGGTCATACCAATTCGGCATTCGAACAAAAACTCGCAGAACGCGGACGTACCCTCGAAGAACTGCACCAGCGGGGAATCGTTGCCGGGTCTGCCAGCGAGGTTAAGGAGCAATTGCATAAACTGGCAGAGAGCGGGCTTCAACGCATCATGCTGCAATGGCTGGATCTGGACGACTTGTCAGGGTTGGAGGCATTGGCTAAAGCTGTGCTGTAGAAAATGTCATTGCAAGCGAAACGAGGCGATCCTTTCCATGTAATCCGAAAATTCCCGCCTGAATCGTTCGACAGAAAAGCGAGTCGCATTTTCAGATGCGGCTTTTCCATTTAATTCCATGCTTTGAAATTGAAGTACCGTCTCGCTCAAACTGCGGGACGATTGCTCCTGAAACAAGCAGCCTGTTTCTCCATCCCGGACGATTTCCGTTGCGCCGCCCATACCATACGCAATAACGGGACATCCCGCTGCTTGTGCTTCGACCATTGCCATGCCAAAATCCTCGGTTGCCATGTAGATAAATGCCTTGGCGCGGTTCAATAAATCGGTGACAACTTCGTCGGTTTGATACCCCAGTAATTTAACATTCTCCTTCGCCAGCTTTTGCAGGCGCGGCATTTCAGGTCCATCGCCAATCACGATGAGCGAAAGTTTCAGCTCGTTGAATGCTTTAATGATCTCGGCTGTCATTTTGTACGGGACCAGCCGCGAGACATGGATGTAATAATTATCCCGTTCTGCAGCAGGGGAGAATCGCTCCACGTTAACAGGCGGGTAGATGACGTGCGAATCCCTGCTCCAAGCTTGCTTGATCTTCTGCGCTGTCCAATGTGAGATGGCAAGCAAGTGGTCTGCCCGGGCGGCGGAGACTCTGTCCCAATGGCGGAGCAGGCCCAAGGTCAGGCGTGCGGCGGAGCCGAGAATCGGCTTGTCCAAATGATGCAGGTGCAAATAATTGTTCTGCAAATGCCAGGCATAGCGCATCGGTGTGCAGACGTAGGAGATATGGATTTGATTTTTATTTGTTTTGATCCCGTGCGCCACGGCATGAGAAATGGACAGCGCCACATCGTAATCGCGGACGTTCATGCTTTCGATGGCCAGCGGCATGAGCGGCAGCAGCCCGCGA
>JAUXWL010000551.1 GCA_030680155.1 Anaerolineales bacterium | reverse complement strand
CAGCAGGGCGGCGGGCGCGGCTTGGACGTAAAAGCCTTCGGACGCCCAGATCCACACACGCACGGCGAGCGTATCGAAACCCGCGGGGCGAAGCAATAATGTAGCAGGTAATTCTTTGAGGGAGGTTAAAAAGACCAGCCCTGCGCCTGCGAGCAGACCGGGCACGATCAGCGGCAGGATGACTTGAAAAATGGTCTGGATGGAGGTGCGCCCAAGCGTGCGCGACGCCTCTTCCATCGAAGGCGACAGTTGATTCAGCGCCGATTCGCTTGCCCGCACCGCCTGCGGCATGTGGCGCAACACATACGCCATGACGACGATCAACGGCGTGGCATACAAAAATGGAAGATAGCGATTGACGATCAGCACAAGACTCAACGCAATGACCACGCCCGGTATGGCATAGCCGACCTGACAAAAGCGCGAGATGGCTTGTGTGAGTTTGTTGGGATAACGCACCGCAAGCAAGGCTACGGGCAATGATAGTAAAACCGCGATGACAGCCGCCAGCCCCGAAGCCCACAGACTGTTCCAGACGTAATTGCCAAACGTCTGCGACCCCGAACGCATGATGGATGCCAGCGCGACGGGGTCGAGCAAGGCTTGCACACTCCACACGGCTAGGACAATGACTGGCACAAGCAAACTGGAAAACACAACAAAAGAGACGAGCAGAAAGGCGGGAATCTTCCAACGCTTTAAATGATGAGGCGGCGCGGGACGCCATTGGCTGTCCATTTGGGTGTAACGCGCCTGTCCTTGCAAGCGGAGTTCGCCCCACAAGATGATGATCGCGATCACGATCAAGACTCCGCTCAAGACTGCCGCCGCGGAACGGTCGTACCGTCCTGCCAACTGCACAAAGATTGCAGATGAAAATGTTTCATAGCGCAGCAATGCCACCGTGCCATATTCCGCCAACACATCCAACGCGACCAGCAATGCACCGGCTGTGATGCCGGGACGCAAGGCGGGCAGGGTCACCTCCCACAAAGTTTGCCAGTTATTTCGTCCGAACGTGCGCGAGGCTTCCTCCAGCGAAGCATTGAGAGAACGGAACGCCGCCGCACTGAGCAGGTAAACGTACGGGAACATGAACAACGTCAAAATGAATGCCGCGCCCCCAAACCCCAGCGGACTTGGCGTCGGCACAGGTTGACCGAACCAACTCGCCAACAGTTGCGGAATCACTCCGCCGCGTGGACGAAGCAGTGTGAGATGCACAATGCCGCCGATGTACGCAGGAACCGCCAGCGGCATCGCCAGCATCCAGCGGAAGAGTTGGCGTCCGGGCAAATCCGTGCGTTCGGTGAGGAAGGACATCGTCACGCCGACGAGAGTCGCGCCGCCGGTGACGGTCACTGCCAGCAGCAGGGTGTTCAAGAGCAATTTCCAGATGCGGGTTTGCAGGAGTCTCAGCCACACATCTGCGCCGCCAGTCGCCGCGCGGAAGACAATATATCCGAGTGGAATCGCTACAAATAACGCCACCAGCCCCGCGGCAAAAAGGAGCCGGGGGCTGATGTTGTAGTTGCGAAGTTGAGGTAGTGTGCTGCGAATCTGCATCTTGAAATTATCCCTCATCCCCAGCCCTTCCCCCACTGGGGGAAGGGAGTCTTGTCCCCCTCTCCCACTGGGAGAGGGGCTAGGGGTGAGGGTAAACTTACGGCAAACCAACCGCTTCCATCAAATCCAGCGTGCCATTGAAATCGAGCGCGGCCTCCGCCACGTTCACATCCGCGAGGCGGAAATCATCCAACGGCTGAACGCCTTCCTTCAATGCCACACCGGGCAAAAGCGGATATTCGTAATTCAACTCTGCAAACAACTTCTGACCCTCTTCCGAGATTAAAAAGTCAAGGAAGGCTTGCGCGGCGGTGACGTTCTTTCCGCCTTTCACAATTGCGGCGGAGGTGGCATTGGAGATCAAACCGATCTGTCCTTCACCCTGGTCGGGGAAGACGATTCCCACCGGGCTGCCTTCTGCCAACTGCAAATAATAATAGTAGTGATTGACCAGACCGATCTTGAACTCGCCTGCGCCGACCGCCTTGCGCACGTCCGTGTGCCCGCCGAAGAAGGTCACATCATTCGCCATCAACCCGACCAGCCATTCCTGTGTGTCGGTATCACCGAGCAGTTGGCGCATCGCAGCGATCTGCGCCTGCATCCCGCCGTTGGTCGAGCCAGCCGCGGCAATCTGTCCCTTCCACTTGGGGTTGGTCAGGTCGAAGATGGACTGGGGCGCTTCATCCGCGCTGACGAGTTCCGTATTGTACATGATAACGCGCGCGCGGCGGGTGAGTCCGATCCAGCTATCCTCGGGTCCGATAAATTCCGCAGGCAGCAGATCAGCCCCCACAGGGCGGTACGAAGCGAACAAGCCCTGCTGGTACAAACTTTGGATGGTGAAAATCTCGGTCGTCACGAACACATCCGCCTGCGGGTTGGCTTGTTCCTCGATCAGCGCATTCGCCAGCTCGCTGTTACTGCCGGATTTGAGCAGAATCTTCACATTCGGATACTGCGCCTGAAACGCATCCAACACCGGCTGGATAAGCGACTCGGAACGCCCCGAATAAATGACCAGATCACCCGAAACGCCCGCCTCATTTTCTACGGGGGCAACTGCTTCTGTGACCGTAACATTTTCCTCGTTGACGGCATTCCCGCCGCCGCACGCGCTGACCAGCAGCGCCAGCACGAACAATAGACCAAAAATCTTCTTGCTAAAATGTTGCATCGAGCAAATCTCCTTGAAAGTGTGTTGAGCAGAGTAATTAGAGCCTATTTATCTGCCTTGAATGCGGCGTAGTATAATCACGCCCATACGAATAATCTAGATATTTGTATTAAAATTTATCTATATTGAGTTGAAAACAAGTTTCAACCAGGTTGAAACCTGTACCGCAAAATTTATTTTGCGCCCCCTTCGCAAGATAAATCTTGCAGTACAAGTTGGAGTATTCCCCGCATGAACGTCAGTCCCGCCATGCAGCGCTATGCTGCCGAAATTTACAGATTACAACAGGATCATCAGCAAGTGCCGCTTTCGACCCTGAGTACGCACGTCGAGTCGTCGGCGCAGGCGACTGCCAGCATGGTCAAGCGTTTGCAGAAACAAGGCTACCTCGCCCACGAACCCTACCGTGGCGTGCTGCTCACTCCCGAAGGCGAGCGGATTGCCATGCCCTCCCTGCGCCGCCACCGCCTGACGGAAGTCTTCCTCGTCAAAGTGATGAAATATGACTGGGCCACCGCCCATGAATTGGCAGACACCTTTGAGCGCGGCATCAACGACGAGATCGAAGACCGCATGGATGAACTCGCGGGCCGCCCCACGCGCTGTCCGCATGGCGAGCCGATCCCCTCGAAAGATGGCGTCATGCCCCGCGTGGACGATATGCCGTTGATCGATGTCCCCTCTGAATCGGACTGCGTCATCAGCCGCGTCCGCACGCATGAACTTGATAAATTAAATTACATCGGCGAACTTGGGCTTACGCCAGGCACGCCGTTCCATTTATTCAGTTGCGCGCCGTTCAAAGGTCCGTTGCGGCTGAAGATGGAAAGGCACGACCATCTGATCGGCTTTGAACTTGCCAGTTCATTATGGGTGGAAGTGACGAAAAAAGGCGCTGGAAATAAATTGCCCCCGAAGAAGTAAATCGGGGGCAGTAGGTCACGCTTGCAGCGTGACGGGATTTCAATTCATGTAGTTGTCACGTTACAAACGTGACCTACGGATTCCGCATCAACGTATCCTTAAAACTCAATAACGCATTCTCCTCCGAGGGGTCTGCGCCGTAGGCCATGGCGAGATAATATGCCATGTAATCGCCGAAAATGATCAACGTCCACAAGTGGGCGATGACCGATTCGCCGCGCGCGTCGATCACATCCGTATTCAATGCTTCGAGCATGAACGCCTGACGCATGGCATCCGAGCGCAAACGGTTGCGCGGATGGTCGGACGGGGCCCGCAGGAAGAGCGTCATCGTGTGGGCATTGAGCGTGGGATTCGGATTGAGCGTGGCAAGCAGGGTATTGTGCGTGGCTTCGGGGATGACCTCGAAATTCGCGCCCGCTTTTGCCATCTGATTGACCTGTGTTTTCCAACGCCGTGCCACAGGCTCCAGGTTTTGCGTACCAACGAACATCACCCAACGCCCCACCAGTTGACCGGCGTAACGCTTGGCGGGATTCTTCGCCGCGATCATCTCCGCGACGATGTGCTGTTGAGAGCGTTTCATCATTGCCACGGCTTCGGCAACGTCCGCGCTGGGGTTGGGGACGTAGCCGAGACGGGTGAACAATGCCAGCAGCAAGCCGAATGGAAAGGCAATCGCGGCGGTATCCATGCCGTTGAATTCGAATGTCCATGCGGGAATATTTTTTGCAGCAGAACGTTTGGTCAACTCGCCGCCGGTGGAGATGACCATCAATTTGCATTTGTTCTTCTGCGCTGCGTCAAACGCATCCAATACTTCTTCGGAGTTGCCCGAATGCGAAACGCAGATGACCAGCGTGTTTTCCGTTGCCGAGGCGGGCAGTCCGTAGCCGCGGTGGATGGTGAGGGGCAGGCGAATGCTTGAGAAAACAGAAGCAGCTACCAGGTCAGCGGCTGAGGCGGAATCTCCCATTGCGGAGATGATGATGTTATGAATATCCTTGAAATCGGGCAGCGGCTGGGTCTGTCCCAGTTCCCATGCGGCTTGCAATTGATCGGGGAGTCCGTCAATTTGTGCAAGCATGTTTTGGGTGTCGATTTGTTTGAAGAGATTAAGGTCGTCTAGGTTCATGGTTCCTTGAAAAGACTTCCGAAGTCTCTGAGACTTCGGAAGTCTGCTTGTGAGTTAACTCGCGTCCTTGATGAATTTGGTTAGGTCTTTCTTCATGGATTTGAGCGAAGGCTTGTGGACGTACATCATGTGACCGGCTTCGTAATAGCCCATGCGGATGTTCCTGCGCAGGGATTCGTCGAGGGCGAGGTGGTCGAAGGTGTATTCGGTGGCGAAGTAGGGTGTGCCGAGATCGAAATAGCCGTTGGCGACGTAGACCTTGAGATATTTATTGAAGGTCATCGCGGCGCGCAGGGTTTCGGCGACGTTGACGTATTGATTTTCGAAGTAGCTGTACGACCATTGCCGCCAGACCTTCTCGCTCAAAATTTCGTAGGGCGTGTCGGTTTCGAATTTGAGTTCGGAGCGGATGTAGTCGTTGAACGCCGCGGTGTACGGACCGTTGACCTGTGCAAACAACGGATCATATTCGAACGTTTCGGTGACGCCGAGGCGGTCGATGCCAGTGTAACGGCTGTCGAGACGGCCGACGGTTTTACCTTGATCGCGCAATAGTTCCTTGAAGAAGTGGAAGGTGTGAATACGCAAATTACCGCGTTCGATGAATTCGACTGAGATGCCCGTGAGGCGCGAAAGTTTTTCGGCAACGTTGCGGCGTTCCTCTTTTGGAAGTGACGCATCCTTCATTAACGCAGTGGCGTACTCGCCCTTGGCAAACTCTTCCGATTCTTTGAGCCAGGTCTTGAGCGGAATCTTTTTATCGAGCTTGCCGTGATACCAGGCAGTGGCAGTGTAGCCCGGTACGAAGAGAACATAGGGCAGGTCGTTGTTGTGGTTGAAATCGATGGTGGAGAAATCCAGCACAGACGAGACCAGCATCAACCCGTTCAACAGCAAGCCATGACGGTCGGCAAGGTAGCCGGAGAGTCCCGCTGCGCGCGTGGTTCCATAGGATTCACCCGCGAGGAATTTCGGCGAGAGCCAGCGGTTGTAGCGTGTGGTGTACAGGCGGATGAAGTCACCGACGGAGGCAATGTCCTTTGTGAAGGTGTGCCATTCCTTTGACTTCTCACCATCCACGGGACGGCTGAAGCCGGTGCTCATTGGGTCGATAAAGACGAGGTCGGTGTCATCGAGGATAGAGAATTCGTTGTCGGTCAGTTTGAAGGGCGGTTTTGGCATTTCGCCTTCATCGGTCATCACCACGCGGCGCGGACCGAGCACACCGAGATGCAGCCAGACGGACGAGGAGCCGGGTCCGCCGTTGAAGGAAAACGTGATCGGGCGCTTGGCTTTGTCCTTCACGCCATCCCTGGTGTAGGCGGTGAAGAAGATCTGCGCGCGCGGTTTTTCGACTTCCGCGTCTTTCTCCTTGTCGTTGATCTCCTCTTTCATCACCATCGTCCCGGTGGTGACGGTGTACTTAACCGTCCTGCCGCCGATCTTGACGGTGTGCTTGGTGGTGACGATATTATCTTTTGGGGCGGGCTTATCTTCCTTCTTTTCTTCGGGCTTCTTGGTTTCTTCTGCCATGTTGTATCTCCTATTTTGATTGGTTAATCAACGCATATACTTCTTTTTTGTTCCAACCGCTTTGCTCCGC
>JAUXWL010000588.1 GCA_030680155.1 Anaerolineales bacterium | reverse complement strand
CAATCTGAAGAAACCTTCGGGACGTTTTGCGTGAGTCCCCTTCTTTTTGAGAAGGTACTTCCTCTGTGGTTAATAGCCTTGACGTTTACGTCAGGGCGGCGCGGGCAGGGAGGAGATTTGTCTGTGAAAAAACATTTTTGCGTAAGGTGAGTTAATAAGCGGAAATTTGCTTAACAGATATATAATGGATACATTCACATGGCGTTTACGGAAAGGGATGGGCATGCCAAAAAAAATAATTTCCACCCGCCCGCTCAGCGATGAAGAAATGCTGTTGCGGAAGAAGTTCTACGAAAGCATTGCAGCGCAAAGCGATTTGTTGGACAAACTTGCAGAACGGTTGCTGACGCTGGAACTGGCAATCCCAGGACTGTACGCCACTGCCTTGAAATTGGCCAGCGGGGAGAATGCGACCGTGACGGTCAACGCCGCTTTCTACATTACATTTGCCTGCTGGACCCTGGCGCTGGGGCTAACCTTGATGGCGCTTACCCCGACGAAATGGGTGGTGGATCCGGCCATCCTGAAGCAGGACCCAAAGAAGTTCTCGGAGGCGCTGGGGGTGGAAGACTTCTTCACTCGATCCGCCATCTACAAGCGCGGGCTGATCTTCGCATCCAGCTTCCTTTTCTTCGCGGGAATTTTCAGCGCCGCATTCACCATAGGGTAACCTCATGCAAAAACAAACAACCTTCAAGTGCTGGAATTGCATCCGAACATTTAAATATTCCCTGGAAATTACAGACCAGCAAACTCTGGTCGTGAAATGTCCGCATTGTCAATCACAGGCAGTCGCGGATTTGAGCGCCTACCCAAGGAAAAAAGTGGTCTTGCGCAGCGCATCAGACACCGAACAAGTTATTGAAGAATATCAACTCCCTGAAATTTTGCCAACGCAGAAATCAGGGCAGAACCAGCAGATTTGATGGGGGGCAAAAGGATGATCTCCCCTTCTTTGCCATGGAGAACACAAAGACTGCAAAGAAAAAACAGGAAACCAGCCACGAATTTCAAAACGGTAGGGCTGCGCCTAAACGTGGTGGAAGTCTTTTGCCACAGATTAGCACAGATTATCACGGATTTTTGAATTCAGTCTGCGAAAATCCGTGAAATCCGTGGCAGAATCTTTGCGTTGCTACAGACTCCACGGTTTACTGCGGTGATACCTTCAAAACCAACCAATCGAAAATACCACCTTCATGAGACGAATAGTTGCCATATTATTTCCAGTCACGATTTCGGTTTTATTCAATATCAGCCTGCTGGGTTGGGCGGCGTTCAACAGTGAACAGAGGGTCAATCAAGTATTTAGCCCGTTTTCTGCCATTGTTTCATTTTTGATTCTCGCGACAGGCTTAATTCCCGCTTTTGCCCGCCCCCAAAAGGTTCATACATTAATCGCATGTTTTTCCATATTTTTTGCATCCTTTTTGCTCGTCCCATTTGAAGCGAGTGACATCCCTGCTCTTCAAGTTGGACAGCCGACAATCAATTTCCTAAATCCGTTTTTGAAAATCCGCCTGCTGCAAGCCGCAATTCTTGTGCCCATGACTTTGCATCTAAGTGTTCGCTTCCCCCGTCCGGTTGGCGGCTGGACATTGGGAAAACTTTTAGGCAGCTATGTTTTTTCGATTCTTCTGCTGGGCGCTTTGTTATCCAGTGTGTACGCCTGGCAGAGGGTGGTTGCCCTGGTCTTGTCGTTGGTATGGCTGACCTTTGTGATTGCCTTCTTTTTCAAAAATCTTTTCACGGCAGCGCAGGATGCAAACCCCGAACACCTGCTTGACGCGCAGCGCGCCCGCATCATGGCATTCAGCATGTTGATCGCCGAAACCCCCCTTTGGATTCGTCCGCTCACGCTGGCGCTGGGGTTGGATATTTTCTCCTATAATCTTTTGCTCATTTTTCAACTCTTTGTGCCATTGGGGATCGCCTACGCCGTATTGCGGCACGACCTCTTCGGCATTGACCGCGCCCTCAGGCGGACTCTGGTCTATGGGTCTGTTTCGCTTCTTCTCCTAACCTTGTACCTGGCTCTGACCACAAGCCTTACCTCCCTTTTTGCGGATTCTCTTACGTCAAGACCGCTTGCGCCCCTCATCAGTTTGTTTGTCGCTGCCGTTCTCTTTGACCCAACTCGCAAGCTCATCCAAAAAGGGCTCGATAAAATTTTGTATCCAGACCGCCTCAAATTTGAAGCCGCGGTTCAATCCATGCAGTACCTTCTCGCCCGCGCGAATCGACGTGAGGAGATCATCGACCTTCTGACCGATGTCTTTCCAAATCAAATTGGCGCGGAATGGGGCGCATTAAAACTCTTCCCCGACCCCGATGTCCCGCCGCCGCACACATCACCCGC
Source organism: Anaerolineales bacterium (assembly GCA_030680155.1). Taxonomy (GTDB): domain Bacteria; phylum Chloroflexota; class Anaerolineae; order Anaerolineales; family Villigracilaceae; genus Villigracilis. Next base: position 4,764 of record JAUXWL010000588.1, on the reverse strand, counting down.
ATGGAACACGCGGCTCGTCGCGGGCAGTGTCACCATGGGCGGCTACTGGCTGGGACCGCGCCGCGCAGGACCCGGCTATGATGCGGATGAAGTCCATCGCTTAAATGCGCTGGCAGGGCAGGCGGCGCTGGCTCTGGCGTATGCCAATGCCTATGAGAGGCTGTACGAACTAAATAGAAACCTTGAATCACGGGTAAAGGAACAGACCGAGCAAGCCATGACAGACCAAACGTCGATTGCGGCGTATGAGGAGCGTCAGCGCATTGCGCGCGATCTGCATGACTCAGTCACACAGCAGATGTTCGGTCTGCACCTCATGGCGCGCGGACTGAAGGCCGCCGCGCCCGATGATTTCAAGGACAAACTCGCCGAGTTGGAGAACCTGGCAAGCGGCACGCTTAAGGAAATGAGAGTCATGCTCGATCAATTGCGAAATGCGTCAGGCGGGGAAAATGTTGACTTTGCTGAATCAGTTCGCAGTGAGTGTGATGCGTTTTCCAACCGAAGCGGACCCGAAGGCGGGGCATTACTGTCGATAACGCTGGAGCTGCCACGGGAAATGATCCTCCCAAAAAATATTGCGCGTGAAGCTGCGTTGGCGCTGCGTGAGGCGCTGCAAAATATTGTAAAACACAGCGGCGGGCGGAATGTGACCGTGGGCGTGAGCGCCGATTCGTCTTTGCGGGTGCGTGTGACCGATGACGGCGCGGGCTTCGATGCGCGTGCCGTGCCTGCGGGACATTACGGCTTGCGCGGAATGCGCGAACGTGTGCTCGCGTTGGGCGGCGAGTTGACGATTGATTCCGAGATCGGGCGCGGTACAATGTTGACGTATAAAATCCCATTGCCAAAACGCTCGGTGGCCGAGTAGCCCGCGCGCTCTTTGCGGGGCGTATCGAGACCACCAGTTTGCGAGACGCCTATGTTAAAAATAATCATTGCCGACGATCATCAGGTTGTCCGCCGCGGGTTGACGCTCACCATCGACGCGGAGAAAGATATGCGCGTGGTGGGCGAGGCGCAGAACGGCGCGGGGGCGCTGGCGCTCATCAAAAAACACAAGCCCGATGTGGTGTTGATGGATTTGCAAATGCCCGAAATGAACGGCGTGGATGCGTTGAAGCGGATCCGCCCCGAATACCCCAACCTGCCGATTTTAATTTTGACCACGTTCAGTGATGACGCGCATGTCCATGCCGCGTTACGGGCGGGCGCGAGCGGATTTCTATTGAAGGAAATGAACGGCGATGATTTGGTGGCGGCCATCCGTGGAGCAGCGCAAGGCAAGCCGCAACTGCACCCCGAGGTCGCCCGCCGACTGATGGCGCGCGCGCCCATGCCCGATGACCCGTTTGATTCATTGACCGAACGCGAACGCGGTATTCTCAAATTGCTGGCGCACGGCAAAAGCAACAAGGAGATCGCGGGGGAATTAATACTGACCGAGATGACGGTGAAAGGCTACGTCAGCGACTTGTTCGCGAAGTTGGGGGTCAATGACCGAACCCAGGCTGCGCTGATGGCGGTGCGCTATGGGCTTGTGCTGCCGGAAGAGTTGTAACCATTCCTCTTGTCATGCTGAGCGTAGCGACACATGCGCCGCGCGCAGTGCGGTGAGCATCTCTACGCCAATCCCAGAGACCCTCACCGGCACTGCATCCGCAGCGCGGTGCATGTGTCGGTCGCGAAGAACGCTCCCTCAGGGTGACATGGTTTTGAACCCACCAAATAGGGGTGGACATTCCCCACCTCTGCGGGCGGACTTAATCAATCTCAACTAGTATCCTTTGGCTATCAATTATGGAATCAGGGAGATTGCTCCCGAACCCCCCAACGGCAAGCCGTTGGATTCCAAAAGGAGACAGCCAATGGAAACAAACCTCGTTCTCGATCAATCCGGTTACAAAATATCCACCTTTGAATTTTTGTGGAAGTTCTTTCGCAGCCCGCTCGATGCGCTGACCGACCTTGCGCGCGAGCAGGGCGATATTGCGCGGGTCAAACTCCGCAGGCGCGATTTGTTCCTGCTCAATCACCCCGCTTTCATTGAAGAAGTCCTGGTCAGGCAGGCGGATAACTTCATCAAAGGTCCCAGCTTGCAGCGGGCACGGGTCATTTTGGGCGCAGGCCTGCTCACCAGCGAAGGCGACGAACATCTCGCCCAGCGCCGCGCCTTACAGCCCGCCTTTCACCATCATAAGATGGAAGAGTACCTTCCGCTGATGAATGAGAACACCCATACGCACATATCCAGATGGAAAAGCCGCGCGCAGGTGGACATGTCTGATGAGATGATGCGGTTGACGCTGAACATTGCCTTGTGGTCGTTCTTCGGCAGCGCGCCCAAAGGGACGGTGGAGCGCGTGAGTGAGTCGATGAAAACGCTGATCAAGTTGTTTCCGCTTGCACAAATGCCGTTGCCCGCATCTGCCCGGGCGTTGTTCCCAGGCTTTTCGAAAGCAAGAGCAAGCCTGGGCGTGGTCACAGAGGCGCTGCTTCAAAATCCGCAATCCGAACATGCCAGGCGCGCGCTGGCCAACATCCTCAAAGAGAACAACAACGGTCAATTCACCGACGAGCAGATCCATGCGCACGCGCTCACGTTTTTGCTGGCGGGTCACGAAACCACCGCGCTGCTGCTCACCTGGTGCTGGGACACGCTCGCGCATCACCCCGAAGTGCAGGCAAAACTTTACGCCGAGGCCGAGGCGGTTTTGGGCAGCCGTTTCCCCACGCCCGATGACATTCAAAAACTTTCCTACACCCGCATGATCGTCAAAGAGACTTTACGCATACGCCCGCCCGTCTGGGCGATGGGACGCGAAGCCATGCGCGATTGCGAGATCGGCGGACAGCGCATCCCCGCAGGTTCGACGGTGCTGATGAGTCAGTGGGTGACGCATCACGACTCGCGCTTCTTTGACGCTCCGCTTCAATTCCGCCCTGAGCGCTGGTCTGGTCTCGAAGAGCATTCTCTTCGCCGATACAGTTATTTCCCCTTCGGGGGCGGAAGCCGCGTTTGCATCGGCGAGCGCTTCGCCATGACAGAAGCGGTTACGGCGCTGGCAATGATCGCCCGCCGCTGGAACATTTCACCGGCGCGGTCTGAGCCTGCGAGACCAAAACCCAGTGTGACATTGCGCCCGGACAAAAGTGTAAAGTTGTTTGTTACACGCCGCGCTGTATGATGAATTAACCATTTGTTTATTTGGAGGAACCCAAAATGAAATCCATGCTTCGAACTGTAATCCCAGCCCTCGTCATCACGGTGTTACTTGCCGCCTGCACCATGGGGGCTGCCCCCGTTTCACAGGAAGACGTTATCAACACGGCAATAGCAGGAACGCAACAGGCAACTGCGCTGGGGCAGGCGACTGTGAATGCGGCTGTGCTGACTGCCATGCCCGCCACGCCCACACCGGGTCCGACGATTGAATACGTCACGCTCACCGAAGAGGAACTGGCCGCGTTGATCGACCAGGCTGTGGCGGACGCCATCGCTGCGACAGAGCAGACGACGACTGTTGTGTACTACGCCACCACCGACGACACCGTCACAACTGAAGAGGTGGCGTATGTCTATGAATACTATTACTATGCCGATTACTATGTGGAATACGCAGAAGATTTGATCGCCGAATATTATTACCTCTATGCAGACCTCGCCTACGAAATGATCGCCGAGCTAAATGCCATCGAAGCGGAATTGAACCAGATGAACGATACGCTCAGTTCGATTGACCAGTCGCTTCAGCAGATTTCTGCCACACTCGAGCAGGGGCTGGCCCTCGCCGAAGAGACCATCGCCCAGCTTGAGACTGCCGCGCAAACTGCCCAGACCAACGCGCAGGAGTTGAAAGCCCAGTCGCAGGATATGATGTCTACACTGCAATTGGACCAGCAGAACCGCGCCAGCCAGATCTCGCAGATCCAGCCGAACAACATCCCAACGGATAAGCTCTCGTCTCTGCAAAGCGCTTTCGCCTTCGTTGACTTTGCAAATTCCGCCCTCAGCGACAACAAACTGACCCGCGACGAACTGCTCAACCTTGCCCAACTCGGTGAAAATGCGCAGGCAGGATTACAACAATTCGGCGGCGCGGATGCGCTTGGACCGGACCTGACTCAATTTGCGGGTAAGTTCGATGAGATCAATCACCAGCTGGCACGCGGCGAAATCTCCCGCGGACGCTCGAATGTTGCCGGGTTTGAATCCTCGCTTGGTAATCGTCCCAACTTCGGCGGCGCGGGCGGCGGCGGTGGCCTGCCCGGCGGCGGAGGCGGACCCGGTGGCGGCCTGCCCGGCGGTGGGCTGCCTGGCCCTCGCCCTTAACCATCCCATGCTGAATAGCGCCGACGAATTTCCCAATTCGTCGGCGCTGACTTTTAAGGCAGTGGGGAAGCAGATGATGTCTTTTCTCCACGCTTTCGATTTCTTGACCGTATATAATGCCCACGGTCATATCATGCCCGTAGGGTACAACTTGCGCTTATCCCCTTTTGAAAAAGCGCAAGTTGTGACCGCGCTGGGTATAACTGGCGGACTATAAATATCTTAGGAGCGTTTCTTAAGTCAGACCCTAAAGGTTTTCGCCGCAAAACAGAACCATAATTTGCAAAAAAGCGCCCACAAAACGGCGTTTTCGTAACCGTGGGAAACCTTTAGGGTTCGTAAAAGAATAACTTCCCGCGCCTATTCATGCGAGGACGTTTTTCCCTCACCCTAACCCTCTCCCGAAGGGAGAGGGGACTCCCTTCCCCTTT
>JAUXWL010000587.1 GCA_030680155.1 Anaerolineales bacterium | reverse complement strand
GTGAGCATGTGCAGAATGCCCGTGCCCGCCCGCGCACTGACAATTACCACCCAGGCAGTGGAACCGTCCGCGCTGGCATTGAGGCTTTCAAAGACGGAAAATGCCGCGCCGCTCAACATGCCGAGGACAAATCCCTGCATTGGGGATGTCAACTTCCCTGCAAACAACCAGACCGCCAGCGGCTTCAACAACTCCTCGATCAGCGGCACGATGATGGCGATATACCCGATGCCAGTGGCGATCACCACCGGGTTGGCAATATAAGGCGTCAACACCTGCAAGATAAGTTCCTGATTTCCAGGCTGTTCCAACAGGCGCTGCATGGAATTCGAGAATTCCATGACCAGACCAGGTTGGCTGGATGCGAGCAATACGATCCCACCCACGACGAGCGCCACGAGCGTGATTAATTCCAGCACGATCATAAGGACGGGAGCCACCGTCATGCTCAAACCAAGGATGGCAAAAAACTGCCAACGCGGGCCTGCATCAAGCCCGTTGGAGCCAATGCCGAACACGATCCAGATGGGTGTCAGGATGACGAACAACGTGAGGATGGGCAGGATCATCCAGCCAAGCCAGGCGATCCCAGTTGCGGCCGCAACTCCGCCCGCGAGTACGCTAAAAAAGACAACACCCACACCCGCCAACACCTGCCACCACGCAAACGGAAACGACAACGGCAGGTCGGCTTGTTCGCGTCCCGCCGCTTTCTGGTAAACAAACCATACACATGCGATCAAGAGCATGGCGTCAAAACCAAAAGCAAAGGCGGCGATCATTTCGCCAACAGTGTTTATGCCTGTGAATAAGCCAATCAACGAACCCACGCCAACAATAAGCGCCAGAAGCAACAGGAAAAGAACGCCAAGCGCAAGCACGATCAGGACCAACACTACAGGCCATTGGGTTTTGTTTGTTTGCATTATTTCTCTTCGATGGTGATACGGATAATCCTGTCGCCTGCCGGCAGGCTCGCACCCTGAGACGGGTCGCGCGCAGTCAAACGTTCAGCAACGTCCAATCCGCCAAGCACACGGCCGAAGATGGTGTACACGCCGTCCAGATGTTGGGCGGGCGCAAAAGTAATGAAGAATTGGCTGCCGTTCGTATCAGGTCCGGAGTTCGCCATGCCCACCAACCCGGGCGCATTGAACTTAAGATCATTGATCTCGTTAATGAAAAAATACCCGGGGTTCCCGCGCCCCGTGCCGCTTGGGTCGCCTGCCTGCGCCACAAAACCTGGGATCACGCGGTGGAACGTCACGCCGTCGTACCAGCCATGCCGCGCAAGGAACAGAAACGAATTCACCGCCAGCGGCGCTTTGTTCGGCAGCAGTTCGATCACGATATTTCCTTTTTCCGTTTCGAGCGTGGCAAGATATTGTCTGGCTGGGTCAATATCAAATGGCGGGCATTCGGCAAATTGCATCTCACCCAGCAGGATCAACCCAACCGTATCGCTCATGCTTTGATAATCGAGGACATACGACGGCTGGATCGCGCCATTGATAAGCGCCAGCGGCACCGCAGGGATCGCCAGCAGACGCGCCGCTTCATACATGGACCTCAGCCTGGTCGCTGTTCCTTCGGCATTCATCGCCGCCTGAAGTTGGTCCGCATCCATACCCAGGTTGGAGGCTTCCCGAAATAACCAGGCATCGAAATCTTCCGGTTTCAGGTTTGCCCATTCGGCATGTTTTGCGAACAACAGGTTGTGCATCTCCCAGAATTTTCCCTGTTCATCGGCGGCGAGCGCCGCCAGCACGGAGCGTTCCGCTTTGTCCGTCACCCCGATCAAGGGCAGGGGTCGAAAAACAAAACGCAAGTCAGCATGTTCCGCGACCAGGCGGCTCAAGACCGAAGCCGTTTCCTTGCAGCCTTGTGTTTGATAGTCGCAATATGCGACGATGGTCACTGCTGCATCGGCAGGGCCAATGGAAAAGTCCGCGCTGGTGACGGGCGGGAAGAGCGAAGCCGCATCAGGCATGGAGGTCGGCTCGGCTGAAATGGCGGAACAGCTAAAGGAAGGCGTGGGCGTATCCGGGATGATTGGGTTCTCAACGATTGGCGCAAGCGTTGATTCGGGCGTCGTCGTGGAGGAGCAGGCGATTAATATCAGCGCAACAATTGCAATGACAATCGAAAGTAAAATTTTATTTTTCATTATTGACTGACCGCCTTTTGCAACTGCTCAAATTTCCACATCCACGAAATCCTGTTGACAAAGTCTGCCAGCGAGTTGCTTCGAGCGCGAAGCGCGCGCACTGCGGGTCCGATGGGATCTTGTCCAGCAGCGCCGCCGGGGGTATCCGCATAGGCACCGTAAAAGGCGAAATAGGCCTGGTTGATCCTGCGCAGCAGGTAGCCATTTTGCAGGAAGACCTGACGGCGCTGTTCCATGTAGGCTTCGGCTTCTTCGATCTGCCCTTCGGCCAGCATGGCATCCACGTTGATGCGGGTCTCGTGCATTTGCGCGCGGAAGTCGAAGGGTGGGCGCGGAAGGTCGGCAGGGTTGGGAATGTCAGATGGCAGGGCAACCAATTTCCAGGTTAAGGGCGAAGCGGGTTTTCGTTCGGGGTAAAACTTCTCGATGACAAGTGCGCCGATCTCATCCCCTGCTATGGATGCTGTGGTCTCATTCATCGTGCGGAGTTCGGGGAAGTTATTATTTCCATAAAAAATCCCAAGCGGACGCAGTGTCAGGTAGTTATGGATCCATTCATGGGCGATGGTGTTGACCATCCATTCCAGGTTGGTGCTGCGCATGACCATGGTGGGGTACACGCCCACACCGCCAATGTGGACGACGAGGGATGAGGTATTCAAGCCCTGTTCCACATCGGTTTCGAGCGCGGCTTGTTCATCCACAGTGAGGTCCGTTCTAACGGAGATGTTCGCGGTCTGTTCGATGCGGTCACGCGGCGAGACGATCAGCGCCATCGGCAACGGGGTGGAGTGATACCAGACGCTTGGGACGGGCTGCCCGCCAACAGTAAAACCGATCTCTGCCAGCACGTCGGTTACCTGCTCTTGCAAAACCGCCTCCGCCAGTGGAGCAAGTTCGGTCTGGCGGGTGTACAACTCGGCAAGTTCGCCGCGCAGGGATTCGGATGCGGTCACTTTATCCTGAATGGCTGGGTCGGCATAAAGCAGCGCAAGCAGGTATTCATTATCAAGGATGGATTGCGTGACGCGCAGGTATTCATTCACGATCTGCTTTTGCGCCGCCGGGTCGAGCGTGTGCGGCGCATGGATGGATGCCGCGCGCATTTTGACGATGGCGGCATTTGACATCCATTCCAGGTAATCGAATTCAAGCCCGCGTGTGTAGGCGCGTATTTTTTCGATGGGGTTGGTAAGGGAAGGGTTGCTGTATCCGGTGACGGCTGCGATCAGCAGGAGCAGAATGGTGAGCTCGATCCCGCGTATGATTCGGTGAAATTGCATGGGAGGATTATACCCAGCGCGGTCACAAATTGCACTTTTTCGGAAGAGGGAATGCGCAATTTGTAACCGTGGGCACTATATAACCTACGTTGCTACCTTGAAATTCAATTGTGCCAAAAAATCTCTTTTGCCGCGGATTTACCCTACGGGCACGATGTCACAGATTTTCACGAATTTGAGAAAAAATCCGCGCCTATTAGCGGAATTCGTGGCAAGGGTTTTGGATTTCTTGACATGGTGGCAACTTGAGTTATATAACAAAAGCGCACGGCGAGGCTTGCGCCTCGCCGTGCTTATTCACCCTGCCCTCACAACAGGTTATTACTTATTTTTGAGGTATTCGTCAATGGCGTGCGCCGCTCTTCGTCCCCCTGCCATCGCGGTGACAACAAGGTCGGGTCCCGTCACACAGTCGCCAGCGGAGAACACACCCTCGCGCGAAGTTTCGCCGGTGGCTTTGTTCTTGACACTGATCAAGCCCCAGCTATGGGTTTCGAGTTCCGGGGTGGTCTTGCCGAGAATGGGATCGGGCCAGTAGCCAAGCGCAAGGATGGCGGTATCCACGGCAATGCTAAAGTTGGAATTTTCCACCGGGACAGGCTTGCGGCGTCCCTTTGCATCGGGTTCGCCAAGTTTCATTTCGATACATTCGACAGCGGCGAGTTTTCCATCTGCGCCGGCGATGAATTTTACAGGCTGGGTCAGGAAGCGGTACTTCGCGCCTTCTTCGCGCGCCAGTTGACGGTCTTTCTTACCGCCGGGCATTTCTGTTTCCGTACGGCGATAGAGACAGGTAACTTCTTCCGAGCCGAGGCGGAGCGCGGTGCGCAGGCAATCAGAGGCTGTATCGCCGCCGCCTATGACCGCGACGCGTCTGCCGACTTCGAGCGGTTCCTTCATATCTTCGGGAAGCTCGCTCGGGCCTACATTGCCGCGAATAAGAAAGTCTGTGGCTTCATATACACCGGGCAGGTCCGTGCCGGGGGTGTCTTCCATTTTCGCGTCCACTTCCGAACCGACGCCAATGAAGACCGCCTCGAACCCTCCCGCAAATAACTGGTCAATGGTCTTGTCTTTGCCAATGTACGTGTTGGGTACGAATTTTACGCCAGCGCGTTCAAATTCCTCCCACTTTTCCTGCCAAACATCCTTCGGCAGTTTGAAGTTGGGAATGCCATACACGAGCAACCCGCCGGGGGCAGGCTTCGACTCGAAAATAGTAACATCGTATCCTTTTTGCACAAGGATGTCTGCACAGCCAAGACCGGCAGGTCCCGCGCCGATGATGGCGACCTTTTTCCCGTTTGGGGTTCCCGCTGGGATCACATACCCTTGTGTGCGGCGTTCATAATCCACCGTGAAGGCTTCCAGTTCCCCGCACAGGACGGGGGTGTGATGCTTGTTCAAAACGCATGACCCCTGACACAGCGCCTCATGCGGACAAACGCGCCCACAGACTTCCGGGAGCGAACTGGTCTTGTGATAAATTCCCGCCGCTTCCACGAACCGTCCCTGTTCGATTAGCCACATGGCAGAAGGGATATCGTTGGCAGTCGGGCAGGCGACCATACATGGAGCAGGGTCCGGGCAATGGATGCAGCGAGACGCCTCCACCATGGCGCGTTCCGGGTCGAATTCAATGACGACATCATCGAAATCACAGGTACGCGCTTCCGCGGGGCGCAGATGAAGATCAAAGAACGGGCGGTTTGCTCGTTCTTTGCGGTCGATTGCCAAAAATTCACTTGGAACAGCCTGCATGACGCCTCCGAGAATGGATGAACACTACTATTAAAACTCTGCGTGTGATGATACCCAATCCATTTGGACATACATAGGCTTAAATGTCACAAAACCAAAGGACAATCGTCACGAGTTTAATTTTTTGTTCAGATTATGCGTGAGAAACGACCTTTTTCTGATAATCAACGCAACCCGCTCCGAGGACGGGTCTCACAGTGAATTGTTTGTATGGTGTTAACACCCTCTTCAAAAAAGCTCGTGCGGCTTTACTCTGCGTTAGAATGTTCAACGTTTGTTGAAACCTTCACAATATTCACACGTACATTGAAATATTTCATCCAAAAAGTGAGTAAGATTGACCACAAGCAAGCTGACAGTATCAAGTATCCCGGAGGATCTACCCCAATGAAACAGTTTTTTTCGAAATTTTCACGCCGAACATGGATCATCATCGGCGTGGCTTTCCTTGTAGTCATGGTGATCGCATTTGTAAATAGAGGCGGGGATGAAGCTTCCATCTTCCAGACTGTCCCTGTGGAACGCGGGAATTTAGTCGCTTCAGTTGGCGCAACCGGCAGCGTGCGCGCAAGGCAGACTGCCACGCTGATCTGGCAGACCAGCGGCATTGTCGGTTCCGTCAACGCGGAGATCGGCGACCAGGTCGCAGCCGATGCGACGCTTGTCAGCCTCGATAAAGCATCCCTTAACCAAAGTATCATCCTCGCTGAAGCAGACCTGGTGAGCGCCCAAAAAGCGCTGGATGAACTGCTCATTTCAAACACCGCCTTGCTCGAAGCTCAGCAAGCCGTGGATAAGGCGGAGAAAGCCTACGACAAAGCCTACAACTGGCGCATTGAACTTAATGGAAAGATCGACATCAAGGACTATGTATACGACCAGTTTGGTAAACTCAAATACCGGGAATATAAAGGGTACGCCAGCGAGGCAACCATCGAACAGGCGGATAAAGACCTCGCCCTCGCCGAGTCCCGTCTCGATGACGCCCGCCGCGCATACGAGCGTCTTCTAAAAGGACCCGACTCAGAGGAAGTGACCGCCGCGCAGGCGCGCGTTGCCGCCGCACAAGCCACCCTCAACCTCGCGCATCTGACCGCGCCTTTTGCTGGCACGATCACCCAGGCATTCCCCGCCGTTGGAGATCAAGTCTCCGTGGGCACAGTCGGCTTTCGCATCGACAATCTCTCCAGCCTGCTGGTGGATGTACAAGTCTCCGAAGTGGATATCAACAGCGTGGCAGTCGGGCAGAATTCAACCCTGCTCTTTGACGCCATTCTAAACAAGGAATATCACGGCAAAGTCGTGCAGGTTGGGCAGTCCGGCGAAACGGTGCAGGGTGTGGTCAGCTTTATCGTGACCATCGAACTGACCGACGCTGATGAACTCGTGAAGCCCGGCATGACCGCCGCCGTCAGCGTTGTAGTGGATGAAGTGAAAGATACGATCCTGATCCCGAATCGCGCCGTCCGTTTGGTGGATGGTAATCGGGTGGTGTACGTGCTTGTAGATGGCCAGCCTGTTCAAGTTAAGGTCCGACTCGGCGCTTCATCCGATACGATGAGCGTCATTATCGAAGGTGATGTCAAGGAAGGCGACCAAATCATCCTCAACCCGCCGTCAACCAATGGCGGTATGTTTGGAGGCTGACATGGATTGGGTGATTGAAGCGCGCGACCTGGTAAAGACCTATAAAATGGGCGAGATCGAAGTGAACGCCCTGCGCGGCGTGTCCTTCAAGATCGAACGCGGCGAAGTGTTATCCATTATGGGGCCTTCGGGTTCGGGGAAGTCCACCATGATGAATACCCTCGGCTGTCTGGACCGACCCACATCGGGCGAATATATTTTGGACGGCGAGTCGGTTGGCGAGATGGATGACGACCAGCTGGCCAGTGTCCGCAACCGCAAGGTGGGATTCGTTTTTCAAAGTTTTAACCTGCTATCGCGTTTGACTGCATTGGGAAATGTAGAATTGCCCCTGCGCTACGCAGGCTTAACAGAAGGGCGCAAAGACCGCGCCCGCGCCGCGCTGGAAGCCGTCGGCTTGGGCGACCGCATGACCCACCGCCCCTACGAACTCTCCGGCGGACAGCAACAGCGTGTGGCAGTTGCCCGCGCGTTGGTCAACAACCCTGCCATCATCATGGCGGATGAGCCGACAGGAAATCTGGATTCCAAAGTCGGCAAGGAAATCATGAACCTTCTGCTTAATTTGAATAAAGACCTGGGTACAACGCTCATCATTGTCACGCACGACCCGAAGATCGCCGAGCAAACCCAGCGCGTCATCCGCCTGCGAGACGGTGAACTTGACCCCGCTTCCGACGAACACAAGGGAGATCACTCATGAGTTTCATGCAGGCATTTCTCGAAGCGCTCGAAAGTTTGAACGGCAATAAAATGCGTTCCGGGCTGACCGTGCTCGGCATCGTCATCGGTGTGGCGGCGGTGATCGCCATGCTGGCCGTCGGCAACGGCGCGCAGGCGTCCATCACAGGCTCCATCTCCAGCATCGGCACCAACTTGCTATTTGTTTTCAGCGGCAGCGTACAACAGGGACCCGCCGGCGGACCAGGCGGCGGCAGAAGCGGCAACAATGACCGTCCGCTAACCCTTATGGATGCCGCTGCAATTGCCGACCCGTTTGCCGCGCCGTCAGTGGAAGCGGTTGCGCCTGTTATTCAAGGCAATTGGGGGCTGGCTTTTTCTGGTGAAAATACCACAACCAGCATTTCTGGCGTCACCGCTGCGTATTATTCCGTGCGAAACCTGCAAATAGCGGAAGGGGAATTTATCAACGAAGAACACATCCTTGGACAAATGTCCGTCGTAGTGCTGGGGCCCGAAACCGCAACTGCATTGTTTGGACATGCAGACGGCATTGTCGGTGAGACAATCCGCATCGAAGGGCAGCCTTTCCGCGTGATTGGCGTCCTGGTGGCGCGGGGCGGCGGCGCATTTGGCAGTGAAGACAACGCCGCATACATTCCATTTTCCACCGCACAGGCCCGCCTGATCAAACGCAGTTCGCGCGACGAAGTGGATGTCATCTTCGTGCAGGCAACCACTGCCGAAGCCGTGCCGCAGGCGGTGGAAGAAATATCGAATATCATCCGCCAGCGTCACCGCACGCCCATCGGCATAGACGATTTCACCGTGTTCACCCAGCAGGATTTCCTCTCCACCTTTGAAACCATCACGGGTATCCTGACGATATTCCTCGGCGGCATTGCAGGCATCTCCCTGCTTGTCGGCGGCATCGGCATCATGAACATCATGCTGGTTTCCGTCACGGAGCGCACAAAAGAGATCGGACTCCGCAAGGCGTTGGGCGCACGCAAACGCGACATCCTCCTGCAATTCCTGACCGAATCCTCCCTGCTCAGTTTCATCGGCGGTATCATCGGCGTGATGTTCGGCTGGCTGATCGCCTTCGTCGTCGGGCAGGTCGCCACGGCTACGGGCAACAACTTCACACCCATCGTCGGCATGGATGCCATCCTACTCTCCACCAGTTTCTCTGCGATCATCGGCTTGTTCTTCGGCATTTACCCCGCCAGCCGCGCCGCCAACCTGGAGCCAGTCGAAGCCTTGCGCTACGAGTAGTCAATGACCAAATATCGGATAATCGTTACCACCCTGATATTCGCGCTTTTGATACAGGGATGCTTACAAAATCAAACCGTGGACAGTGGAGCGCAGACCGCAGAAGCGACGCCCACCGTCCATCGTCCGCTGTCCACGGTCACTGTTGCGCCTCCCCCCACACCGACAGTTGTTCCGACCACCGAACCTTTACCTACACCGACGCCGCATGTCACCATCACCGCAGTCAATGGCAACCTCTACATCCGCCGTGGACCGGGGCTGCCCTATGACCAGATCGGTGTTTTGTACAAGGGAGATTCGGCTGTCATTATCGGACAGGATGTGCTTGCGCGCTGGGTACAGATCCACATCCCCGATTCAGAACGGATGGGCTGGGTCTCCATGATGACCGATTTCTCAGCCATCGAAGGCGACGTGAAATCCATACCAGATTTCACGTTCACTGACTATCCGCTGCCGGCCTACATCAAGAACTGCACCGAGCACGACCTGTGGATCGAGCCTGGCGATTTCTATCTATACAATCTTTTTACCAATGCCCAATATTTGAACGAAGTGCAAGTCAACCCTGGAATGTATTCCGTGTACGATCTGTTCGTCCCCGGAGAACCTGAAATTCAAAAGGTGAACATCAGGGAGGGGATGACCGCCTACATCACCGTCAATGGCTTGGGTGTCAGTCATTTATGCCCGTAAGAGACTGTTTCTTAACTCGTAGGCAAAGACCCTAAAGGTTTCCCACGGTTACGAAAACGCCGTTTTGTGGGCGCTTTTTTGCAAATGATGGTTCTGTTTTGCGGCGAAAACCTGTAGGGTCTGACTTAAGAAACGCTCTCTAAGGGTGCAAGCGCCCGTAGTATTCGTGAATAGTAGACCTTGATCGGAGAATACAACCCCTCGGTAGCAGGGTGAAAATTACCAGCGCTTGCGATACAATCAGGTTATACCCAGCGCGGTCACAAATTGCGCTTTTTTGGAAGCAGGACAGCGCAATTTGTACCCTACGGATATGATATAACCGTGGGTATTATATGACGGCGAGACAAAATGTCAGCGGAAGAAATGCCGGGGAACCGAATCAGGCATCCGTTAAGGTCGAGCCGTTTCTTCATGTCACATAGGAGAACATCATGTCTGAAAAGCTCAATCAACTCAAAACGCTCCTTGGTGAAGTGTCTGATC
>JAUXWL010000550.1 GCA_030680155.1 Anaerolineales bacterium | reverse complement strand
ATAATCGGTTGCGGCATCGCGCAAGCCACCACTTTGGGAAGCGGCATCCGCTTGCGCTTTGACATCTTTGGCAACGAGGAAGGCAATGCGGGCTTCGGCAAGGCGCTTTTCTGCTGCCACAAAATTGGCATTGTCCACGCTCTTCAAAACGGTATCAAGATATGTTCGCGCTGCGGTGATTTCTGTTTGAGCGGAATCCAACTCCGCTTCGGCGGCGGTAATCTGCGCGGACTGTTCGATGTACCAGTTGGGCTGGTCAAATTGGCTCGGCGCGGATGTACGCCAATCTGCGGCACGCTGACCGACTTGCGCGGCAATAGCGGCTTCGAACGTTTGGTCATATTTGGTCTGGGCAGATGCCAGGGCGGCGTTGGCAGAATCCACTTGGGCGGAGGCAACAGCTCGTTGGGCAGTCAACAGGCTTGGGTCGAGGGAAAGAAGCGCAGAGTCCTTTGTCACGAATTGACCTTCTTCGACAAGGACTTCCGTCACTTTGCCAGCGAGTTCGGGGGCGATGTCCACTTGTGTGGCTTCGATGGCGCCTGAGGCGGTCAGTGTTCCATTTTTGTCTTCGGCGGTTTGGGTGGTGATGAAATAAATGCTGAAACCGATCAGCACGATGACCAGAAAGATTGCGGGAAGCGGGGGGCGTTTGTGATTCATGGGAATTTCCTTTAACTCCCCTCTCCCAAGTGGGAGAGGGGTTGGGGGTGAGGGTGAATCAAGTCTCTTGCGAAATCGAAGCGCAGCAGCGGTCATGATGCCGATGGCGAAAAGCGTCATGGCGATGACATCGAATTGAATCATTTCGAGACCGACACCTTTGAGCAACAACGCGCGGATGATGACAAGGTAATAACGCAACGGCATGAGGTATGACAGCCATTGCAAAACTTTCGGCATGGCTTCGAGCGGAAAGAAAAAGCCAGAGAGAAAAATGCTCGGCAGAAGAGTCATCCACACGGTGAGCATTGCTTCTTGTTGCGTGTTGGCGATGGTGGATGCGAACAAGCCAATGCCCAACCCCGTGGTAAGAAAGACAACGGACAAAATGAGAATCAGTCCGAGGTCGCCGCGGATGGGCATGCCGAACCACCAATGCCCCACTGCCAGCACTTCGATGGTGTTGAAAAAACCGAGGATGACATACGGCATAAGTTTTCCGACGATCAACTCCCATGGGCGGATGGGCGTGACGATGAGCTGCTCGATGGTGCCGCGCTCGCGCTCGCGCACCACGGATGTGGCGGTGAGGATGGCAGCGATGGCATACAGGATCATGCCGATCACGCCGGGGATCATGAAGTGCGCGCTGATCAGGTCGGGGTTGAACCAAACCCGCGTGCGGACTTCCACAGGCGGTTGCACACGCAGGTTCATGCCGCTGCGCTCGAATTTCTGCGCAAGGATGCTTGTGGCATGGGATTGTCCGATCAACTGTGAAGCCGAGAGCGCCGTGGAGGCGCTGGTCGGGTCAGAACCATCGAGGATGAAGGCGACCTGCGCGTTGCCGTCATTGAGACGCTGGGCATAATCAGGCGGGATAATCATCGCTGCGCGCGCCTCCCCCGACATGATGAGGGTTTCTATTTCTGATTCAGAATCCACGCTGTAAGCGACTCGGAAGTAATCCGCAGCGCGATAGGCATCCAGCAAGGCACGCGACTCGGCGCTGCGGCTTTGATCCAGCACGGCCAGCGGAATGTTGCGGACGTCATTCGTGGCGGAATATCCAAGCAGGAACAACTGCATGATGGGAATGACGAGAATCATCACCAGCGTGCGCACATCCCTGAATATTTGAATAAATTCCTTGCGGATGATG
>JAUXWL010000533.1 GCA_030680155.1 Anaerolineales bacterium | reverse complement strand
TGACTCTCGATAGCGCGCGTGCCCTCACGCGTGGGCATCCGCTGGGGGCCATGGGATTGCTGGCGTATGTCAATCCATCGCGGCATTTGTATGCGGCGGTGGATAATGGCGGCGAGTCCATTTTGATGGGCGGCATCATCCACACGCGCGGGGAATCGTTCGCAAAACTTCTCTATCTGGCTCCCTCCTTCCGATTGGATGACCCGCAATTACCCGCGTTGATCGAACATCTTGCGGCGCAGGCGGGCGAGTGGCAGGCGTTTCACGTCCTCGCGGAAGTGAATGAGACGAGCGATGTCTTCCCGGCGCTGCGGCGGGCGGGATTCTCCGTCTATGCGTGGCAGCGTGTTTGGGATGTGAGTCAGATTGGGAAAGCAGAAACAAACTCCAGTTTAAGTTGGAGGCGTGTGCGTTCGCTGGATGTCCATGCGGTGCAGAGTCTGCATCATCAGATCGTGCCGCAGTTGCTGCATCCCGTTGAGCCTGCCCCGAAGGCTGCGAGCGGATTTGTGCAGCGTGACCTGAAAGGTTTTGCGCGGGTGACGTATGGTATGTATGGCATTGTGCTGACGCCGCTGATCTACCCCGATGAGAGTGACGTGGGCGAGAGCATTCGCTCGCTTGTGGCAGGCCTGCCGGACAGGCGTGGCCGCCCCGTGTATTTGAATGTGCGTTCGTATCAGGCGTGGCTTGAATCAATTTTGGAGGACCTCGGCGCAAAGGCTTCTGCGCGGCAGGCGGTGATGGTGAAGCACCTGGCGCGGTTTGTTAAGGATGCCCAGACTGCGCGCTCGATACCTGCGAACGCCGGCGTACAACCCACCCAAATAAGTAGAATGGAAGTGGATGAGTAAGTGGTTGTTCTTTAATCAGGGGCGCACCATCGGCACAACGAGCGCCGAGGGTGGTTTGATTCTTTCGGACGAAGAACTGGATGGCAGTGCGCGCATCACGTTGAAGCGCGGCAAGGGGCATGTTTCTGTATCTCTGATCATTTACGGGTGGATCGATCACACGCGCTTCTTTACCACCGACTCCGATGCGCAGCGGGAATACCGGGCCATGAAACCCGCCATTGCAGCGATGCTCAATATCATCAAAATGGATGACGCGCGCGATATAAAAATTTGGGAAGCGATCTCCGATTTTGTAAGGCGGTTTCCGTAAATGTTGAAGGCATTAATATTCGATTTTGACGGGCTGATCCTCGATACCGAAACGCCCGAAGTTTTGGTTTGGCAGTCCATTTATCGCGAGCACGGATTTGACCTCCCCGTGTATGAATGGGAAAAGACCGTGGGCGGATATGGCATCTCGAACTTCGATGCCGCCGAACATCTCTCGCATCTTTCCCAGGGACGGCTGGATCCTGTTTCGATGCGCACTCGCTACCGCCGTGAATCGGGACTGCTCATCGAGGCTGGCTCCATCCTGCCGGGTGTGCTGGAACTGATCCATGCGGCGCGGGAAAGCGGCGTGCGGGTTGCCATTGGTTCCAGTTCGCCGCACTCGTGGGTGGACACGCATTTGAAACGGCTTGGCATTTTCCATTTCTTCGTGCCCGTCATTTGTCAGGATGATGTCGCGCCTGGCAGGACAAAGCCCAACCCGGATATTTATCTGAAGGCGCTGGACCAACTCAAGGTCCAAAATACCGAGGCGGTGGTCTTCGAAGATTCCCCCAACGGTGTGCTGGCAGCGAGGCGTGCCGGGATTTTCGTCGTAGCTGTCCCCAATGGATTGACAGCGCTGATGAATGTCCGCGGTGACCGGACGGTTGCGTCACTGGCGGAGTTATCATTGCAGCAGTTGATCGGGCATGTGAACCAGCAATGAACAGGGATGGGTAATGCCTAAGAAAAGCACCCTGTTGGCTGTGAGCCTGCTTGCATTGGCGTTTACGACGTTTTTTCTGGTGAACCGAAATAGCGAACCTGAAAGTATCCCAACCCCAATTGTAGAGGATATCCCTGCGGCTACATTGACTCCCGCGCGCAAGCCGCAACTTATTCCCATCGAAGATGGTCTGCTTAAGGATGCGGTTATCGCGGCGGGCGATTATATGGTGCGTCAGCAATTGGCAAACGGGGAATTATCCTATCAAGTGAATTTTTTGAACCATGACCGCTCCTACACGCCTTCGGATATCCGTCTCGTGGCAGGGACGGGGTCGCTGTATACGGTGTGCAGGGTTTCGGGGGATGTGAAATATTGCGAAGCGGGCGACCTCGCGCTCGATCATTATCTTGAAATGTTGGTGAGCGACTCCGAGACGTTCAAAGGGACGTGTCTGTACACGAATGGCGGTTGTCCGCTGGGCGGTGCGGCGCTGACGGTGGATGCCATTTATAAACGCTGGCAAGCCACTGGCGGATTTTTCATGGACGACCATAACCTGCTCGACACTGCCATGGACCTGGGGTATTTCATTGTCTCCATGCGCAAGCCGGGGGGCGGCTTCTATCATTCCTTTGACCCGCACTTTGCCGGAAGCGTTGACCCGAATTATTTCGTCATTAACTTCCCTGGTGAAAGTTTGTACGCGCTTTTGCAGTTGTATGAAATGACGGGCAATTCCTTCTGGCTGGAGCAGGCAAGAGAAGTAAATCGTTTTATGGTCACACAGCCCGTCACAGAAGACCATTGGCATAGTTATGCCTTTGCCATGTTCGCCCGCCTTGATTCCCTCAGCAGGGCGGATCAAGCCTATGCCGATCAGATCGCGGATACGATCATTGCGGGACAGGTGCGGTCGCTTAACCCAGTCAACACCAGCATCTCCACTGCTACAAAAGTGGAGTCGCTTTCGGCATTGGCGCAGGCGCTCTTCCTTTCAGGCGCGGAGCATGAACGGCTAGATCGTGATATCCGCACGTTCATCACATTTGTGCTTGCGCGGCAGTTACCCGATGACAATTGCAACTTTGACATCACGGACGATATGATCCTGCGATACGAAGGGGGCGTTTTTAGCGCTTGCGAAGACCCCTCCATCCGCGTGGATGGCGTCCAACATTGGATTAATGGAGTTACTGCATATCTGGAATATCAGAGTATGATGGAAGCAAAATAGAAACTGCGATAGTGTTTTAATGTTATGACTTGGTAAAGAATGGAGTACAAAATGAGTATTGGAAAAGTAAAATGGCAGTCGGTTGTTTCAAAATATGCCTACCCGGAAACATGGCGCAGTTTGTGGCAGGTCTTTAATTCCGTTATTCCGTTCTTTGTGTTGTGGTATCTTGCCTACCGCAGCCTGGAAGTCGGATATTGGTTGACGTTCCTGTTGACCATCCCTGCGGCAGGCTTCATGGTGCGAATGTTCATCATTTTCCATGATTGCTGTCACGGTTCATTCTTCAGGACGCCGCTTGCGAATAATCGCCTGGGGTTGTTGCTTGGGGCGGCAGTATGGACTCCCTACTATGCATGGAAACATTCCCACGCCATCCACCACGCTACCGCCGGTGATCTCGACCGCCGCGGCATCGGTGACGTGTACACCATGACCGTGGACGAATATCTTGCCGCCCCCTGGTACAAACGGTTTGGGTATCGTGTAATGCGCAACCCGTTGATCCTTTTCACCGTTGGCGCGCTGATCGTCTTTGCCTTCGCGCATCGTTTCTGGGAAAAAGGCGCAGGCAAGCGCGAGAAGAGCAGTGTGATCTGGACGAACCTGGCGCTCTTCGGTTTTGTTGGCTGGGCGGTCTATCACATCGGCTGGCAGGCGTATTTACTGGTTGAAATCCCCATCCTGCTTATGGCCTGCGGCGCGGGCGTGTGGTTGTTCTACGTCCAGCATAACTTCGAACCAACCTATTGGGAGCGTCACCAGAGTTGGGAGTTTTTCAAAGCCGGCATGGACGGTAGTTCGTTCTACAAACTTCCCAAAGTCCTGCAATGGTTTACGGGCAATATCGGCTTTCATCACATCCACCACCTCAGCCCGAAGATCCCCAATTACAAGCTGGAGGAATGTCACAATGAAAATCCGATCTTCCAGATCGAGCCGCTGACATTCCGCGATAGTTTGAAATCACTGTACTTCCGCCTGTGGGATGAAAAGGAAAAAATGCTTGTCGGCTGGCGAGCAGTCAAAAAATACAGAATGCAAATGCAGGGCGATAAGACATAAACAAAAAGGACTGGTCAAAGCCAGTCCTTTTTGAATTCAAGGGACGCTACACAACCTTTTCGCGCATCACCGAACTGACATAGTCCATTAGTGAAACGACAATCGCGATGGCAATCATCTGTGCGCTGGCGGCAGGGTAGTTTAACAAGTTAATATTCTGCTGAAGCAGGAAGCCGATACCGCCGCCGCCCACGAAACCGATGATCGTGGACATGCGCACGTTAATATCCCAGCGATACATGGTGTAGGAGATATATGGCGGGACGATCTGAGGCACGACCGCATATACGATGGTTTGCAGGCGGTTCGCCCCGGTTGCCTGAATCGCTTCCAATGGTCCGGACAGAATGCTTTCGACCTGTTCGGAGTAAAGTTTTGCAAGGCTGACGATGGTGTGCAGTCCCAATGCCAGCGTGCCCGCAAACGGACCGATGCCCACGGCGATCACGAACACGATCGCCATGACCAGCGCTTCCACGGAACGAAGCGCGTTCAGGAGTGTGCGGGTAATGGAGTACACCACCAGCCCAATCGGCAGGGATTCCTTGGGCTTGGTCATGATTGCGAGTAGAAGGCCCAAGCCTGCACCGAAGACCAGTGGCATCCATAGTGTGTACAGGGGCGTGTCAAATTGATAGAGCCATTGCAGCAATTGTCCGACCAGAACGAAAACAATTGCCACAGCGGCGGGAGTCAAAATTAGGTTCAGTGTTTTTATGGCAGGCGCAGGAAGTTTCTCTGAGCTGGTTTGTCCCAGGCGTCCTAAAAAGCTGCTCAATGTTCCGCCAGCCGCCAGAGCTCCCATGGTGGGCGTTAAGATGGCAATGATATCGCCCATCTGGAACAGGAAAAATCCCAGGAAGCCGAATGAGCCGAGGGATACCCGAAGCACATTCCCGGCGCTCATGGCAAGGCTTGCCAGTTGAAAAAATGCATAAAAACCAAGCAGCACAGACAGCAGAATCACGCCGAGACGCGCAATCCGCATGGACTGGCTTGGGTTGTTTATTTCCACTTGCGGCATTGCCCAGCGCAATCCAAATTGAGCAAGTAGGGGCGCGATCACAATACTTGCCAGGTTGACTCCGACGTTTGACCCGATGGAGAAGCTGAAATTCCCAACCCAGCGAATGGCAAGAAAACCGATGACCATGCCAATAGGCCAGCCCAATGTGGAAAGGGCGATGCTGGTCAGTGGGCTTTTTACCGTTTTCATCAGGTTGCGCGCTGCAATAAAGCTCAATGGGATGGCTAGGATGGTTCCCAGTACAGTTGCCAGGAGTGCGAGGAAAACGGTTTCAATGATCTTATCCCAGGTTTCATAGGCGGTTTTTGTAAAATGGGGCGTCCCAATATTGCGGCGCAGGATGACGCGGATGTATTGGACGTCCTCACTCGGGCGCTTGGGGATCTCCATACTGATGGCGAAATTCCCGTTGATGTCGGTCTTTGCAAGCGCGCGGCCCAGTGTGACAACATTTGCCAGGTCACTGCCGGGGACAAAACGCACGGGTCCGGTGGTGTTGGGCGCAAAATTGAAGCCTTCCACTTGAACGACTTCCCCAGGCTCGGCGCAGGCGGGCGTGACGACAATGTACGGTTCGGATGAGTCGCTATCCATGGGCGAAAGTATGCTTGCATCCGTCGGACAGGGAGTGTAAAAGGGATAATTTACGATTTCCTCCACCTGGTCGTATTCGAAAATCTCAGGCCGTGCCAGGGCGCGCATAACGCGGACAAAACTCTCCTGGCGTCTTTCGCTGCGGAGTTCTTCCAGATTGACCTTGGTGACCTGAAACCCATAAGCGAAAACCACCAGCGTTACTAGCGTGAGCAAGCCGACTTTTATTGAATTCCAGGGGGATGCTTTTTTGTTGTTTTTGTTCATGGCTATCCTACCCGTTCGGCATCGCGGCCGTAAATTTCCTTGAACTTTGCGTCGTCAATATCCTTTGGCAATCCCTCGAAAACCAGTTTTCCTTCGTTGAGGGCAACCACTCTGTCAGCGTAGCGGTGTACCAGGTCGAGGAAATGCAGGCTGCATAACACGGTGACCCCGTCGTTTTTGTTGATGTCTTCAAGGTGAGACATGATGCTGTGTGCGAGTACCGGGTCGAGGCTGGCGACAGGTTCGTCCGCCAGCATGATTTGCGGATCCTGCATGAGCGCGCGCGCAATGCCGACACGCTGCTGCTGACCGCCGCTCAACTCATCTGCGCGCTGGTACGCCTTTTCAGCAATTCCCACCCGCTGCAGTTGTTTGATGGCTTTATCAATATCTTCCTTTGGAAAACGGTTTAACAAACTCCAGGCCGGGTTGATGTAGCCCAGTCTCCCGGCGAGCACGTTCGTGATCACTTTTGAACGGTGGACAAGGTTGAAGTGTTGGAAGACCATGCCTATCTTGCGTCGGATGCGGCGCATTTCCTCCTGGGAGGCTGCGGTGATGTCTTCCCCGTTCCAAAGGATCTGTCCATCGGTCGGTTCGATCAGGCGGTTGATGCAGCGCAATAGGGTGGATTTCCCCGATCCGCTCAAGCCGATGACTGCCAGGAACTGCCCATCTGGCACATCAAAACTGACATTGTCAAGCGCCTTTAATCCGCCGTCGTAAATTTTGGTCAGGTTTCTTATTTGAAGCATGGTGGATATCCTGATAGCTTTGATATCAGCGCGGGCTGTTGTGGCGCGCTGGTGAGTATCATTATAAAATATATCCGCCCCTTTGGTGATGAAAAAGGAAAAGTGCTACTTAAGATTTGGGGCAGGGCTTTGAGAAAGCCCTGCCCCAAAATTTCAAAAATGGGTGAAACTACTTGATGATGTAACCGGTCGCGGCTACCATGGCGCGGACCACATCATATTCGGCGTCGGTGGCGGGGGCAATGCCGGACCAACCGTAGAAATCGGCGGAACCGATGGATGCATCCCAGGCATCGGTTTCAGCGAAGGCAAGCAGCGCCGCTTCGATCTGGGCGCGGACATCAGCGGGGAACTCGGGACCGAAGGACATGGTGTCGTTCGGGATTGCGCCGGAGATTGCCAGGATGCGGACTTTCTGCATCACATCCGGCGCTTCGGTGCGGATGTTGGCGCGAGCATCCAGGACGCGATAGCCGTCGCAGAGCAATTTCTTGCCTTCCGCATCGGGAGCGCAGTTTGCGATGGATTCTTCAGGAACTTCATATTGTTCCAGGCTGGTGATTTTGCCGTCGAGATAATCCTGATAGGTAAAGATGGGTGCGCCTTCGGGAGAAAGCGGCACGCTGTAGAACACGGTTCCGAAATCAACTTCACCGTTGTACACAGCGGTAACGGTTTGGTTGTGACCACCGGTCTGGACCTGCTCACCGGGGGTGATGCCAGCTTCGGTCAATTCAACGAGGGGAACCATGTAGCCAGAGGTTGAGCCCTGGTCACCGTAACCCCAGGTTGCGCCTTCGAGGTCGGCGAGGGTTTGGAATTCGCTGTCACGGGCGACGATATACTCAGCCCAGTAAACAGGATATCCGAAGCGGATCGCTTTGAAGGCAACATCCACACCGCACAACTGGCTGGCGATGGCATAACCGAGACCAGGGATGAACGCCATGGTGTCTTCGGGGGAAGCGCACATCTCTTCGATGGTCGCGGCGTAGGAAGTCGGAACAACCACCTCGAAGGTCAGACCCGTGGCTTCATTCAAAGCAGCAGCCATCACGTCACCACCGGTTACGATGATGTTCGCATCCACGGAGGGGACGAACAGCACCTTGATGGGGTGTTCAGGGGAGCCAATGGCAGGCATGGGCTCTTCGGTCGGCTCGGGAGCCGCTTCAGTCATTGCTTCCGTCGGCTCGGGAGCCGGAGCTTCTTCGGTGGCGGCAGGGGCGCCACAGGCGCTGAGGATCATCGAAGCGGAAACGATGAGCGTCAGCAGGACGAACAGATAACGTTTATTCATTTTTTCTCCTCTTTACTTGATACTTATTGTTGGGTGTGTGTCACCCTTGACCAAAAGATAATAATCCAATCCATAAGGATGAGCAAGTGCGCTTCTCTTAAAAAATAAGGATACTGGTCTTAAATTGTCTGACCTGTAAAGGATATTAATGTCGGAACGATATAATAGTTTAAATCCCCCCCGCCTCCAACACGGACATTTTGGGCTGGTCCTGCATAATGAACATTGATCACCCTCCAGCGGGATTCGTGGATGCTCTGATATTACTTGATGGTATTATTTTCTGCGCCTGCCATTGGCAGCCTTGAAGGAGCTTTTATAACCGTATGATCACGTTTTCTGAATTCTTTATACTTAACCGCGAGATCATTTTTTTTGTTTATGGATTGGTCTTCTTTTTGCTTGGGTTTGCCATTATTTTGCAGACCCGCCGATCTTCACGGTTGGATCTGGCGCGCAGCCTGCGATGGCTGGCGGCGTTCGGCATCACGCATGGATTCTATGAATGGGGTGACCTATTCATCCCCATTCAGGCTGAATATCTTGGCGAAACCGCCATGCAGGGCTTGAATTTTTTTCATCGGGTGTTGCTGCCGGTTTCATTTGTCTGTCTGTTTCAGTTCGGCATTGCGGTACTCCCGTCCGGTAAAAAAACACGCGGGTTGCATTGGGCATCTGTAAGTTTGTTTGGGGTTTGGATGTTGATCGCCTTTCTTGTTTTTGATTTCAATGACCAACAATGGAAGCTTACCTCCAATACGCTTGCCCGTTACCTCATCGGTTTTCCAGGCGGATTGCTTGCCGCCTATGGTTTACGGCAGCACACATTTCAGCGCATCAAGCCTTTGAATGTGCCAAAGATCGTTCAGATGTTTCGCATTGCAGGCATTTCGTTGGGTATCTATGCCTTTGTTTCGGGGTTAGTCGCTCCGCCTGTTGGATTCTTTCCGGGTAATATCATCAACACCGACACATTCACAGAATGGGTCGGTGTGCCGCCCCTTGTGTTCCGCTCATTGGTTGGGATGGTGATGGCCTTCACCATCATCCGCGCGCTGGAGGTGTTCGATCTCGAAACTGAGCGCAGGATCGAGGAACTGGAACAGCAGCAGATCATCAACGCGGAGCATGAGCGCCTTGCGCGCGACCTGCATGATGGAGCCATTCAAAAAGTGTACACAGCGGGATTGCTGGTGGAATCCGCAGTGCGGTTGGCAGACCCTGAAAGCGAACTGGAAAAACGTTTGCGGCGCGCCATGGCTGCCCTCAACGATTCGATCCTGGACCTGAGACGGAATCTGTCCGAATTACATTCCCACACCCAGGGGATGCACGAATCCCTGCCCAACCTGTTGAAGGCGATCTCCGAGAATCCAAACTACAATACGATGGTTAATATCTCCGTGCAGGTAGATCTACCGAACGAAAAAACACTTTCGGCCATTCGTGCCGGGCATGTGGCGGCCATTGTCAACGAGGCGATGGCAAATATCGTGCGTCATGCAAAGGCGGTGAATGTGACGATCCATGCAATGGACGGTGGCGAATCCCTGAAGATCACGATCAGGGATGATGGGATGGGAATGCCTCAGAATGTAAAGAACGGTTATGGTTTACGAAATATGCGTGACCGCGCACGGTTATTAAATGGAACGATTGAATACGAGAACAATAAAGGGTTGACCACCACCCTTGAGATCCCCTGGAAAGATTAGTATGAAAAAGACACGCATTCTGCTTGTTGACGATCATGATATTGTGAGGCTTGGGTTGATGACCCTGCTTAACGACCAGCCTGATATGGAGGTGATCGGGGAAGCCAGCGCCGCCGGGGAGGCTGTGAAAGCCGCCGAGCGACTTACCCCCGATGTCATTCTGATGGATATCCGCCTGCCGGGCGAGGGCGGAATCGAAGCCACCCGTCAGATCATGGCGCGGTTCCCTGAAAGCAAAGTGGTAATGCTCACCTCCTTTGCGGATGATGAACTTGTGATGCGCGCCATCAACGCAGGCGCGGTGGGGTATGTGTTGAAACAAGTCGGGAATGAAGAGCTGATAAGGGCGATTCAGGCTGCGGCGAGGGGCGAAGCGGTTCTTGATCCATCCACAACGGCGCGCTTGTTGACGCGAGTCCGTGCGGCGGAAAGGAAGGCGGAGGAGGATGCCTTCCGTGAAATTTCTGACCGCGAGATGGATGTTCTCCTTCATCTTGCCAAGGGGAAGACCAATGCCGAGATCGGGCGGCTTCTGAATTTGAGCGAGAAGACGGTGGGAAATTATGTCAGTTCGATGTTCGAGAAACTGCATTTGAATAACCGCATTGAACTTGCGGCGTATGCATACGAACATCATTTGTTCGAGCGGGTTGGGAAGGGATAAAAAACGAGCCGCCCCGTCATAGACGGGGCGGCTGATTGATTCTGTTGGAATTGATTAGCGGGGTTGGAAGACGAGGAAGGACGGCGCAGTCTGTGTTGCATGGCGGACCTGCGCATTGTCGAAGATCGCTACGCCGAAGTAGTAGGAGGCGGTCAGGTCGGTGAACTGCACATCGTATTCAGAGGCGGTGTCGAGTAGACGTCCAAATTCGATCGTCCATACACCGTCTGCCCATTTCCATCCGGCGGAGATGTTGCCGCGGTCGCCGACCATTTCAGAGATCACGATGGAGGGAAGGTAATCACCGGGTTGGAAGGCGGTTGCATCGAAGGGCACGGCTTCGCTCTTGAGGATGTAGCCAGGGGCGCCAGTGGTTGTGTCGATGTTGGGAGACATGAAACCGGGCAGGGATTTATCAGGAATGGTCTTGGTTGCATCCGCAGGGTCGGGCAGGGTAGCGAAGTTGTCGCTGTAGCCGCCGGATTCCTTGGGGTCGCTCTTGCGTCCAGCTTCCTTGGCGGTTTCGGCGTTGTATTCGGTCCAGTCAAGATATTGGTCATCGATCTGGTTCAGGTTGCGGACGGATTTCCAGTGCCAGATATCGCCCAGTTGACCTTCGCCAGCGGTGTATTTGTTGCCG
>JAUXWL010000532.1 GCA_030680155.1 Anaerolineales bacterium | reverse complement strand
TCCAATGCGTCTTCGTAATCGTAGGTCATAAATCCTCGTTGCAATCTCCGGCGTAGAAGGCATTCTCTAATGCCGCCGTCGTAAGAGAACGACGGCTACGCGCGGGTTTAAAATTTCCTGCTCCACTCTTTGGGCCAGCGTTCGACCACCACTTTTTTCTGCGTAAAGAATTCCATCGCATCCGTGCCTTGCCCATGCATGTCGCCGAAGAAACTGTCCTTCCAACCGCTGAAGGGGAAGAACGCCATCGGCGCAGCCACGCCAATATTGATGCCGATATTGCCCGCCTCCACCTCGTAACGGAAGCGGCGCGCCGCAGTGCCGCTGTTGGTGAACAGACTGGCTTGATTGCCGTACTGTCCGCTGTTCGCCAATTGGATGGCATCTTCGATGGTATTGACGTGCATGAGACTGAGTACCGGCCCGAAGATTTCCGTCTTCCAAATCTCGCTTCCCGGCTGGACGTTGGACAGGATCGTCGGTCTGACGAAGGATCCACCCTCGTAGTTTTTGACCTTCGTCCCGCGCCCATCCACAGGGACGCCTGCACCCTCCTTTGCGCCAAGCGCGATCAACTGCTCCACGCGCTGCTGCGATGCGGTATTGATGACAGGTCCCATCTGCACGCCCGAGTCCATGCCGTAGCCGACGGTACGCGAGGCGGCTGCGTCACAGATCAACTCGGTGAATTCGTTCTTGGCTTCACCCACTGTCACAGCCAAAGAAACTGCCAGACAGCGCTGACCAGCACACCCGAAGGCTGAATCGGCGATGATCTTCGTCGCCATTTCCATATCTGCGTCAGGCAAAATGATGACGGGATTCTTCGCTCCGCCCTGTGCCTGCACGCGTTTGCCATGCAAAGCCGCAGTGGAGTAAATATATTTCGCCACATTGGTCGAACCGACAAAGGTGATGGCGCGGATGGCGGGGTGTTCAAGAATGCCATCCACGGTCTCCTTCGCGCCGTTGACCATGTTGACCACGCCCTTGGGAAAGCCAACCTGCTCGATGAGTTTGAAAATGTACTGCATCGTCATCGGCACTTTTTCAGAAGGCTTGATGACGTAGGTGTTGCCC
>JAUXWL010000517.1 GCA_030680155.1 Anaerolineales bacterium | reverse complement strand
AGGCAAGGAAAAAATCTTTTTGCCGCGAATTTCGCGGATTCTCTCGTTGATTTTTTGGTTCAATCTGCGCAAATTCGCTAAATTCGTGGCTGAGGTTTTGCTCTGTATTGGCAGACGCAAAAGATGTGGGTAATCACCAGACATTTAATCTTGATGCATTACGGGGAAGCTAAAAAACTTTTCTGCCAGACAACCACAGTCTTTACGTCAACTTCCCCAACAACGCATCCAATTCTTCATCGGAATAGTAGTAGATGGTCACCGTGCCGCCTTTTTTGCCGTGTTTCAATGCAACTTTTGTTCCCAAACTGCGCTGGAGACGTTTTTCCACGTCGGCGACATCGGCATTTTGGATGGGTTTCTTTGCTTTGACAGGCTTGATCCCCGTCAACTTGCGGACGAGTTCCTCGGTTTGCCGAACGCTCAGCGACAAGTTCATGATCGTTTGCAACCCGGAGGATTGCGCCTTCTGCGTGGAGAGCATCAGCAGGGCACGCGCGTGACCTTCGGTGATGCGGTTGTCCACGAGGGCTTGCTTGACCGCATCCGCCAGATGAAGCAGGCGCATGGTGTTCGTCACTGCCACGCGGCTCTTGCCGACACGTTTGGCGATCATCTCATGCGAGAGACCGAAATCCTCCGCGAGTTGACGGTAGGCTTCAGCTTCTTCCATTGCGTTCAAATCTGCGCGTTGGACGTTTTCGATCAGCGCGATCTCAAGCAGTTCCTGATTGTTCGCCTGCCGTGTGATGACAGGGACGGTTTTCAAGCCTGCCCGCTGGGATGCCTGCCAGCGCCGTTCGCCTGCGATCAGGATGAAGGTCCCATCGCCATTCGGGGAGACGATGAGCGGCTGGATGACTCCATGCTCCCGAATCGACGCCGCCAGTTCGTTCAATTCTTCCTGCTTGAAGTGAATGCGCGGCTGGCGCGGATTCTGCCTGATCGCACCCACTGCCACCTGTTGAACACCTGTCGCAGCAGAACCAGCTCCCCCCGTAGAAGGAGGCGTGGACTTCCCGCCGGGGATGAGCGCATCCAA
>JAUXWL010000513.1 GCA_030680155.1 Anaerolineales bacterium | reverse complement strand
ACCCCTTCGACAAGCTCAGGACAGGCTTTAGGGTTTGCGTGTACGGTAGAGAAAAATATATAAGTTCCCTCACCCCGTACCCAAACAATGTCATTGCGAGGCGGCATGTTTCGCCGAAGCAATCTCCAGCGTGTGCATGCAAAACATGTCAGGCAGTTGCTCCCTGCGCCGTCCCCGGCGCAGGATTCCTCTCGTAAAACGCCGCCGAGGATGTATGCCCAGATATGGGTACGGCGGCTTGAGCCTAGGGGCTGACAACCTTTGCGTGCATACTCTCCAGCAGCCATGCGATCGATTCGATTATGGTACGATAACGGCGGGAGACTCCAATGAATATCTTTGTCGTGATTGCGTTGACCTTTGCCGCGCTCGAAGCGCTGGCGTTGCAGAAAAACTGGTTCAAACTGGAAGTCGTCGCCAAGCCGGGTGTGATGCTTGCCCTCTTCCTCTGGCTGTGGACGAGTGTCGGCTCAGACGGCGCTCCGGGCTGGTTCGCGTTGGGAATCATTTTCTCCCTCCTCGGCGACATCCTGCTCATGCTCTCGATTGACCGCTTCTTCCTTGCCGGGTTGGTGACTTTTTTGATCGCTCACATCGCCTATGTGGTTGGCTTCAACCTGCCAATGCCGGAAGTCTCCGCGTGGGGGATGATCCTTGCGGTCATCATCGGCATTAGCGGCGCGCGGGTGATTCGGCGCATCCTCGCCTCCGTCATCGCCAGGGGACAATCCCGCGTGCGGATTCCCATTGCCGTGTATGGTGTCGTCATCTCGCTGATGCTGCTCTCTGCCATGCTCAAACTGACCGACGTCACCTGGGATGCGGGCGCGGCCTTGCTCGTCAGCGCCGGCGCGTTCCTCTTCTATCTTTCAGACATTATTCTTGCATGGAATAAATTCGTCGCCCCCATCACCAACGGACGCATCTACAACATCGCCGCCTATCACCTCGGTCAAATTGCATTGATCGCAGGCGTGATCGTGCAGTATTCAAAGTAATCATGTCATTGCGAGGACGGTGCATTTCCGTCCGAAGCAATCTCCTCGCACGCGTGCCTGTGCATGGTACAGGCAATGACATTGTTTTTTATTCCAGCGTCACAATATATTCATGGATCAAATGCGCATATCGGTTTTGCAGTCGGATGAAATGATTCTGGATCGCATCCGCTTCGGAGCCTTCGAGCACGAGGAAACGCCCCTTCTCCACGCCTTCGCGCGCGATCT
>JAUXWL010000510.1 GCA_030680155.1 Anaerolineales bacterium | reverse complement strand
ATACTCTCGACCCCATCCCCGGCGAGACGTTATCCACCCTGCTCCGCGAACGACTGCGCCTGACAGGCACGAAGATCGGCTGTGAAGAAGCTGAGTGCGGCGCATGTACTGTCCTTGTAGATGGCGAGCCGATCATGTCCTGCGTTTATCCCGCCGAGCGTGCCGATGGAAAAACCATTGTGACGATTGAAGGACTGGCTTCCACCCTCACCCCTAGCCCCTCTCCCGTGGGGAGAGGGGGACTCCATCCATTACAAGAAGCCTTCGTTGAGCATGGCGCAGTCCAATGCGGGTTCTGCATCCCTGGGCAGATATTGACTTCATACGCATTGCTCAAGCGCAACCCGAATCCAACCAGTGATGAGATTCGATTTGCATTGAAAGATACCCTGTGCCGCTGCGCAGGTTATCCCTCCATTGAGAATGCCATCCTCGCCGCGGCACAGTCCATGCGGACAGGTGAGCCAGTTCAAAGTCCAACCCATATCCCTGATTCCATTCACTCTCACAAAACGGTTGGACATATCCACCTGCGTCCCGAAGCGGTTGAAAAAGTCACAGGCGAAGCCATCTTCACCGATGACCTGAAATTCGAAGGCATGTTATATGCCAAAGCCAAACGCGCCATGATTCCGCATGGCTTTTTGAAGAAGCTCGATATTTCCAGGGCAAAGGCTTTGCCTGGCGTAGTCGCAATTCTTACCGCTGATGATGTCCCTGCTGAAAAGACTCACGGACTGGTGATCTACGACTGGCCTGTGATGGTCGGCGTTGGTGAACGAGTGCGCTATGTGGGGGACGCTCTTGCCATCGTTGCAGCAGAAAGCCAGGAGATCGCCGAGCAGGCCTCGGCTTTGATAGAAGCGGAGTTTGACCTCCAGCCTGTCATCACAAATCCCGTGCAGGCGCGTCAGGAGGGAGTCCCGCAAATTCATGAAAAGGGAAATCTGCTCAAGCATATCAAAGTCCGCAAGGGCGATATGGAAAAAGGTTTTGCCGAAGCGGACGTAATCCTCGAACATACGTTTCACACACCCACCACTGACCACGCCTTCATCGAACCTGAATGCAGTATTGGTGTGCCCCTGCCTGATGGGCGCATGGAAATTTATGTCGGTTCGCAAATCCCGTATCAAGATCGGATACAGGTGGCGCGCGTAATGGGCTGGGAAGAGGAGCGGGTGCGCATCGTTGGGCAATTGATGGGCGGCGGCTTTGGCGGCAAGGAAGATGTGATGGGGCAGATCCATGTTGCCATGCTGGCGAATGTCACGCAGCGCCCTGTGAAATTATTATTTGACCGCCATGAAAGTTTGCTTGTGCATCCGAAGCGCCATGCCACGCAGATCCGCATCAAGATCGGCGCAAAGAAAGATGGTCGCATCGTTGCGTGTGAGTCGGAACTCTATGGCGATACGGGCGCGTATGCCTCACTCGGCGAAAAAGTGATGACCCGTGCCACCACACACTCGGCAGGTCCCTACGACATCGAACATGTGCGCGCAGATTGTTATGCCATGTACACGAACAATCCGCCCGCAGGCGCGTTCCGTGGATTTGGTGTTACCCAGTCT
>JAUXWL010000509.1 GCA_030680155.1 Anaerolineales bacterium | reverse complement strand
ATGGCGGCGACGGGCGATCCGCGCCGCGTGGCATGGGAGCCGAATCTCATGCCGGGCGTTGTCCATTTTCTCGATCCCTACCGCTATCGCTCCACCTTCCACCGCACGACCCCGAATATTTCAGAAGAGGATTTTGCGCGGGATTATGTCAACCACTTGGAAGAGATCATTCTCTACGAGGGACCTGAATCCATCGCTGCCATCTTAATGGAATCTGTTACGGGCACGAACGGCATTATCATCCCCCCAGGCGGATACATGCAGGGCGTGCGCGCATTGTGTGACAAATACGGCATCGTCATGATCGCGGACGAAGTGATGAGCGGCTTTGGGCGCACGGGCAAGTGGTTTGCCATCGAACATTGGAATGTTGTCCCTGACATCATGACCATGGCAAAGGGACTCACGTCCGCGTATGCGCCGTTGGGGGCGGTGGCGATGAAGCCTGAGATCGCGGCGGCATTCAATGACACGCCGTTCGAGAGCGGGCTGACATACACTTCGCATCCCATTTCACTGGCGGCGGCGGTGGCGAACATCCACGCCATGAGGGAGGATAAAGTCGTCGAGCACGCGGCAGGCATGGGCGCAGTCCTGAGGCGCATGTTGTCGGACTTGGGCGAAGCGCATCCGTCGGTGGGCGAAGTCCGCAATATTGGTTTGTTTGGCATTTTGGAATTGGTCAAAGATAGAAAGACAAAAGAACCGATGGCTCCGTGGAACGGCTCATCGCCTGAGATGGCGGCATTGCGAAAGTTTTGTTTGGATAACGGCTTATTTCTTTATACCCACTGGCATACGGTGCTGATCATCCCGCCGTTGATCATTACCGAAGAGCAATTGAAGGAGGGAATGAATATTTTGGATAAGGCGTTGGAGATCACAGACAAGGCTGCGAATTAATATCGAATGCTACATTTTTGAATTTGAAGTTGTACAATAGTGTTACACCAATTTTCAAAAGGAGAATGTAACATGGAATCAAATCAGCCTGAGTTTTCTTCCCCCTCTGCCCCCGCGACTGGTGGAAATGAAAAGGTAATGGCAATTGCCTCTTTGGTACTTGGCGTTATCAACCTATGTGCCTGGTTCTTTCCAATCTGTGGCATCCCGCTTGCGGCGATTGGCATTGTGCTCGGATTTTTGGGAATGAAAGACCCATCCCAGAAGACCATTGCGATTGTCGGCATTGTGCTTTCAGGACTTGGATTACTTGCAGGCTGTGTCAATGCCGCGCTTGGAGCGTATTTGGCAGCCAGCGGAAATGGTTTTCAATTCCCCCAATAGCAATGAGATGCTGTTGAAAAAAGACCTCCCCAACGGGGAGGTCTTTTTTCTTGTTATGGATCTTGCGCGGGCGGCGGGATGCGATGACCGCCTAGCAGGAGGGGCATCTCTGCCATGTAGTAGGCATGTTCGTAGGCCGTGTCGGCGCCGCCTTCGCCGAGGATGGGTTCGATCAGTTCGTTGCCGTTGGTGTCCACGCCGTTAAGGGAATTTTTTGCCAGCGCTCTCATTTCAAGAATAAGAGGTTTCATCTCTGCGCCAAAGGGGATTTCCTGCAACTGCAAAGCCAGTTGCAATAACTGTTCCGACCAGCCTTGTATGTTTTCGATGCAGGCAATGACATGGGCGCTGTGCAGTTTTATGTGTTCAGTCGCATCCAACGCATCGGCGGCGAAGAAGGCATGGCTGACAGTGGTCGGGATGTATCCCAGCCCGCCGCCTTCCCCGTTTTCAAGCAAACCAAACCCGTCACGGGGATTGCTTATGTTTCCGTCTTCATTCCAATCACGGTATAGATTTTGGTTCGCGCTTCCAACCAATTGATTGATGAGCTCCTCATTCTTTTGACGGAAGAGTTCCTCGTTATTTTCCCCGAAAGCTTTTTCCAACTCGATCACGGAAGTGTTTATGGCATCCGTTGTGTACCATAAGCCCTGGATCAATGCTTCTCCTGCTGGCGCGCCGTGATACGAGACAACCACATGCCGCACATGGATCAGCGACAGTGGGGGGAAAACAGATGACGCGATAATTTCCCCGGAAGGCTCATTGGGTTTGGGATCATTGTCCGATTCAATCGTGACTTCGATCTGGTCATACAAAGCGAGGATATTCTTCTGCCCTGGCTCGATGAAAGTCAATTGACCCTGGGCTTGTTCGTCCATGTTAATCGTGCCGACATTACGCCGAATCTCGCCGCCTTCCGCAAGATACCAGACCTCATAGTGCGTTCCTGCTTTTGGCGCGGGCAGGCGGAAAGTTGTCAGGTCGGCTTTGTCCAGCACGTTGTTGAAATCGGCGTAGGTGATGCGCCCGATTGGCTGATCGAGGTCGCCTGCTGCGAACATCGGACGCAGGGCGAGGAAGGCAATGCCTGCCAATGCGAGAAGTCCGATCCCCGCATAGGCCCATGGAAATGGCTTTGCTTCTTTCCTGGAGGGCTTGGGTTGCGCCAGATTTAACGTATTGGTGGAAATCGTCTGCCCATTAAATACAGCGATGAATTCATCCGCCAGTTCCTTTGCAGTGTTGTACCGTTGTGCGGGGTCTTTCGCGAGTGCGCGGTTGATGACAGCCTGTAGATCGGAGGAAATGCCTGAGATCGGCGGGGGCGGTTCGTTCAGGTGCTTCATCAAAATGCCGAAAGAGGATTCGGCATCGAAGGGAACAGTTCCCGCCAGCATTTCGTACAACATCACTCCCAACGAGTAAATGTCGGTGCGATTATCCACTTTTTCGCCGCGCGCCTGTTCAGGACTCATATAGGCGGGCGTACCGGAGACGGTCCCTGTTGAGGTTTGGATGGTTGAGTCGAGCAGGCGCACCAGCCCAAAGTCTGTGAGAATCGGTTCCACATCCTCTGGCAGGGGCTGTTCCACCTGCACAGGGACGCTTGCGCGCAGCAGCACGTTGGCGGGTTTGATATCCCTGTGGACAATATTTTGTTGGTGGGCAAGGTCAATGGCTGAAGCGAGCGAGGTAAGCAGGCGCGCGATCACTTCAAATGGAAGTTTATCGCCGTTCCTGTGCAGGGCTTTGAGATACCCGCCCAGTGAGACGCCAGGTACCAATTCCATGATGAGGCAGGGCTGACCCTCGATGAGGGTGTAGTCGAAAACTTGAATGATGTTGGGATGGCGCAGACTGGCGATCACCTGTGCTTCACGCTCGAAACGGGCGCGGGTTTCCGGGTCGTTGTCTACGTGGTCGCGCATGATCTTGACGGCCACCTTGCGGTTAAGTGAGATGTGTTCGCCGAAATACACCTCCGCCATGCCGCCGCGGGCGATCATTTCCCCAATCTTTACATTATTGAGCGTTTTTCCGTTCCATTCAGGCATTGCAGGATTATACCTGATAGTATAATTCGGAGAATTTAATGGAGACTTCATGCCCGTACAACTTGAAATGAAAATACAGGAGCTATGTCAGGCGCGTGGCTTGAAAGTTTGTACCGCCGAATCCTGCACAGGCGGATTGATCTCGCATCGCATTACCGATATTCCAGGCTCATCGGAATATTTCATGGGCGGCATCGTTGCCTATTCTTATGAAGCCAAAGCCGCCTTGTTGGGTGTCTCGTGGGATACGTTAAATGGCAAGGGCGCAGTCTCTCCTGAAACCGTACTTGAAATGGCGCGCGGCGCGCGGACTGGTTTACAATCGGATATTGCAATCAGCGTCAGCGGCATTGCAGGTCCGGGCGGCGGCACGGCGGAAAAACCCGTCGGCGCCACATGGATCGGACTGGTCACGCCCGACGGCGAATGGACGCGTCACTTTCTTTGGAATGGAAACCGCGAACAGAACAAACAATACTCCTGTGATGCTGCCCTGCGGTTTATTTTAGATTACCTTGAAGGAACCCTGTCATGAAAATTTCTGTCATCATCTCCGCCATTGCCGAGTGGAACGCCGTCAAGGAAATTTTTCCACAGTTGCAGATCACCCCATCGCCGTTTGGCGAAGCGTCTGACCTGCATCTCAAGGGTCGGGATCTCAAACTCTATCACGGCGGCTGGGGCAAGATATCCTCGGCGGGCGTGATCCAATACATCATTGACCATGACCAGCCCGACCTCATCGTCAACCTCGGCACCTGCGGCGGATTTGAAGGCCTGGTCGAGCTTGGCGACGTTGTCCTCGTCGAGCGGACTTTTGTCTATGATATTGTCGAACTCATGGGCGACCTCAACATCCTTGAGTTTTACGCTTCGACTCTTGATTTGAGTTGGTTGCCAGACCCTCAGCCTCATCCCACCCGCCGCGGACTGATCGCCTCTGCCGATGGCGACCTGCCCCCCGAAAAGATCGCCTACCTCAAATCAAAAGGCGCCATCGCAGGTGACTGGGAATCTGGCGCGCTGGCATGGGTGGCCAACAGGAACAACACGCGCCTGCTCATCCTGCGCGGCGTCAGCGACATGGTCAATGAACATGCGGGTGAGGTGTACGATAACCTGTCCATGTTCGAGGAACGCGCCAAAGGTGTCATGGAAAAATTATTCGATCAATTGCCCGATTGGCTGGTTGGTATCAAAAATTAACAAAAAAGAGGCTCACATAAGGAGCCTCTTTTTTGTTGGTGGATTATCAGGTTGCGGCCAGCGCGTCTTTGATCTGTTGGGTATGTGCGGCGAGATGGAAATTCGGCTGGAGGAGAATGCTGCCAAAGCGATAGTAACTGCCTTTGTTGGCGATGAATTCATCGGGGATCAGTTCGGTGTAGGCGAGAAGTTCTTCGACGGAACGGCGCAGCGCTGCGAGCATGAGTTTGATGGATGGGTTGGCTTTGACGGCTGCCTGCACTGCGGCATTGATGTTGGTGCCAAAGCCGTCGCTGGTGAGTTCGTAGCCATCTATCAAACTGCTCAGGTAGGTAAAGTTGAAGCGCTCGCCTTGAATGAGATGCGCCACGATCTCGAGCGCGCTCCACTCCTTGGGGTCGGGGCGCTGCATGGCTTGCTCGTCGCTGTAGCCTTCGAAAACTTTTTCCAACTCGGCGAGGGCGGGTTCAAAGAGTGCGCGGGCTTTCGTTGCCAGTTCGACGGGGTTGAAGGGGACATCCGGCATGGGACGTTTGCTCAATTGCATGGCGATGGTTTTCCTTTCCGTGCCGCGATAAATGACCACGTCCACGGTGTCGCCGCCTTTTTTGCCGGCGATGGCCAGCGGCAGGGTGTTGAAATCGTTGGTGATGGGTTTGCCTGCCATTTCCACGATAACATCATCACGCTGTAAACCTGACTTTTGCGCCCCCATGCCGTCCACGACGCCGTCGAGCCGCATCCCTGCATGGACGGGGACTCCGAGGGTAGCAGCCTGCTCGGGGGTGAAGTCGCCTGGGAGGATGCCCAGCATCGGGCGGTGGGCGATGCGCAGGTCTATCCCAGTTTCCAGCACAGACTTGAGGTTCTGCAGGCTGTCTTCCCAGTTCTTGAGGAATTCTGTGGCGGCAAGTATCCACGAGCCGTCATCAGGGATGGCATGATCGAGTTTGACGTGTGTGCCGTCGCCTTTTTCCGTGACGGTGATGGTGACCTGGGTGGGTTCGGGGTCCTGGTTGGAATACCATTGGAAGACGACTTTTTTGTTTTCGACCAGTTCGATGTAGTGCCCGCTGGAGTAGAAATCGCCGCGCCACCACAGGTAGATGCGTCCGCGTGGGTGCGGCTCGACGGTGGCGATGTCACACAGCCATTCCCGTAGGGAGGTGGAGTTGGTGAAGGCGCGGTAGGCGAATTTGACGGGGGCGTTGACCTGAATTTCGGCGGTTACGGATGGCATGGATACGTCTCCT
>JAUXWL010000504.1 GCA_030680155.1 Anaerolineales bacterium | reverse complement strand
TGGATGCTGTTATTCTGAATCCGGGTCCCACGCTGAAATATCTCAGCGGGGTGAACTTCCACTTGATGGAACGACCTGTTGTGCTATTCGTCGCGCCAGATCAAGACCCTGTGCTGGTGCTGCCCGAACTCGAACTGCTCAAGGTTGATTTGTTCCCTTACAAAATAAAAGCCTTTGCCTATGGCGAGAATCCGTCAGAGTGGGATGATGCTTTTCGGAAGGCTGCCCAGGCCCTGGGGTTGGAAGCGAAGCGCATCGGAGTCGAGCCGCGTCAACTGCGCCTGATGGAATTCCGTCATGTCAAGGCTGGCGCGCCCGAAGCGGACTATCCCGATGCGATGGACGTGCTTTCGGCGCTGCGTCTCAAAAAAGATAAAGCCGAAGTGGATGCGATGCGCAAAGCTGTGAAGATCGCGCAGGACGCGCTGGAGGCGGTGATCCCCCAGATCAAGATCGGTATGACCGAGCACGAATTGTCCTCAGAGTTGGTGATGCAATTGTTGAAGCATGGCTCTGAACCGGAGCTGCCATTTGCGCCCATCGTCTCTACCGGACCGAACTCCGCCAACCCGCACGCATCTCTCACCAAACGGAAGTTGCAGGCAGGCGACCTGCTGGTCGTGGATTGGGGCGCGGCGTACGACGGCTATATTTCAGACTTGACGCGCACCTTCGCGGTGGGTGAGGTGGCTGAGGAATATAAAAATATTCATAAAATTGTGCAGGAGTCTAATGCGGCAGGCCGCGCCGCTGGCAGGCCCGGCGCTCCCTGCGCGGATGTGGATAAAGCCGCGCGTGATGTGATCGAGAAGGCAGGCTATGGAAAATACTTCACGCATCGCACGGGTCATGGCATCGGCATGGAAGGGCACGAAGCTCCCTACATGCGCGGCGATAACATGCAACTGCTCGAACCCGGTATGGCGTTCACTGTGGAACCCGGCATTTATCTCACAGGCCACAACGGCGTGCGCATCGAAGATGATATCGTGGTGACTGAAACGGGTGCAGAAAGTCTCTCCGATATGCCGCGGGAGATTCGGGTTGTGGGGTAGGGGAAAGCGGATCATGGCGAGGCCCTCGACAACTGAATCACCAGCCCTCCCCAAATATATTCCCCAGTTGGATGGACTTAGGGCCCTCGCCATCATAGGCGTCATGCTGTTTCATCAGCATGTCCTTGGGTCCAACCTGGGGTGGGCCGGGGTGCAGCTTTTTTTTGTGCTTTCAGGTTTTCTGATCACAGGGATATTGCTGGATACAAAAAACACTCCTCATTACTTTCGTAACTTTTATTTTCGCCGCATCATCAGGATATTTCCGGTTTACTACCTTGGGTTGGCGGTCGTCATTGTGATTGCTCGCCTTTCTGGTTGGGGGGTCGAGGATGTTTGGTATTACGTCTTCTATATTCAAAATCACCATCTGGCATTGAGCAGTTGGAAGGTGGGCTTCCCTGCGATGTTCGACCATACCTGGTCGCTGGCCATCGAGGAGCAGTTCTATATCCTTTGGCCCCTGATCGTTTACGCGCTGGATGTAAAAAAGCTGAAAGTTGCAACAATTTTTCTGTTCGTTTTTGCCATTCTTTCCCGAACAATTCTGCTGGTTTCTACGCATAATCCGTACCTGCAATATATGCTTTTGCCCACACAGGTCGATACACTTGCCGCAGGCGCTTTCCTTGCGATCGTTGTGCGCGAGGGCGGAGATTGGCGCAAGTGGTCGGTTTGGAGCGCCGTGACGATGCTGGTTTCGGGTGTATGCATCCTGGCATTGGTTTTGTATACCGGATATGACGCCTATTGGCATCCAACCGAATGGGCAAACTCCGGGCCCAATCTGATGCTGATTTCCTTGATGGCTATATTTTTTGCCAGCTTGATCTCCACTTCTATTTTTTCAAACTCCGTGTTGAAATCTGTTCTGGAACTTCCATGGTTAATCCATATTGGCAGGATCAGCTATGGCTTGTATCTCTTTCACTATCCCATTTTTGTCCTTTTCAACCTGATGACGAATGAGACTATAAATGCAGAGCCTGGAACCCCGTATCATCTTGTTGAAATTGTTCTGGCTTTCGGCGCTACCTATCTGGTTGCTCTTCTTTCCTGGAAGTGGTTTGAATCTCCCTTGTTGAAATACAAGGACCGTTATCGTTAGCCTGACTAAACTTGGAATCAATGAATATTGTCATTTCCCTTGCCCGCCCTGAACATGCCGAGCAATTGACTGAGATTACGATAACCGCCAAACGTCATTGGAAGTATCCAGAGCGGTGGATGGAATTATGGCTTCCCTTGTTAACCATCACCCCTGAGTACATCGCCGAGCATGAAACATGGATGGCTGTCATCGAACAAGAGACAGCCGCCTACTATTCATTTGCTCAAAACGATGAAGGTTTGTGGCTCGATAATCTGTTTGTTCTTCCATCATTTATGGGACATGGAATTGGCGAATCGCTCTTTTCCCATGCGCTGGAAAGGGCGCGTGGGAGTGGCGCACTTCTATTGAAGATTGAATCCGATCCAAATGCTCAATCTTTTTACGAGAAAATGGGCGCACGGAAAGTCGGCGAACATCGCGGCGAAGTGGACGGTCAGCCGCGCATCCTACCTGTAATGGAGATCAACCTGTGACCACCTACTGCGATTACTGCAATTCTCACCCCGAAGACACCTACAATAAAAATTATCACGATACGCAATACGGCTTCCCGCTGAAGAATGACGACGAATTATTCGAGCGCCTCATCCTTGAGATTAACCAGGCCGGGCTTTCGTGGATCACCATCCTAAAAAAAGCGGATAACTTCCGCAAGGCTTATGATACGTTTAATCTTGAAAAGATAGCCAACTATACCGGGAAGGACCGCGCCCGTCTGCTGGAGGATGCAGGCATCATCCGCAACCGTTTGAAGGTCAATGCGGCCATCGTCAATGCGCAGAAGATTCTTGAACTGAAAAAGGAACACGGTTCATTCAAAAAATGGCTGGATAAAAATCATCCGCTTACAAAAGATGAATGGACCAAACTTTTCAAACGCACCTTCACTTTCACTGGCGGCGAGATCGTAAATGAATTTCTCATGTCCACGGGATATTTGCCCGGAGCGCACCAGAAGGATTGCCCCATCTATAAAAAGGTCGCCGCAAAGAAACCGGCGTGGATGCAGGATTGACCGTAGACCGTTGACCGCGGACGGTGATTCATCACGGTCTATCGTCCACCGTCCACGGTCTTTCATTTATATAATGCCCACGGTCACAAGTTGCGCTTTCCCGCCTTTGAAAAAGCGCAACTTGTGACCGCGCTGGGTATACTTGGGGAAATGATACCCACTTTTGCAGTTGCCGGCAAACTAACCCGCGAATACCTCCTGCCGCCCACAGGCGCGCCCCTGCTCGATACGCCGGGCGGAAACCTGCTGTATGTTGTGGGCGGGCTTGCCGTATGGGATGCGTCCATTGGCCTGATTGGGCGCGTGAATGAAGCGTATCCGCGTGCGTGGCTGAATGGACTGGAGAAACGCGGGTTTGATATGCGTGGCGTTCGCATCCACCCCGAATTGACAGATGCGGACTTGCGAAGTTTTGTCGCCTACACCGATAAAAACGAGCGCAGTCATTCCAGCGCGGTTTCGCATTTTACGCGGCGACAATTGACTTTTCCAAAATCCCTTTTGGGCTATCAATCGCCCGACGAAGTCCGCAAAAATCTTCGAGATACCGACCCGCTCTCCCCGGCTGCGCTGGATGTACCAAAGGAGATTCGGGATGTCCGCTACATTCATATCTGTCCCTTCGACTTTACCAGCCAGAGCCAAATGGTCAATCTCTTTGGAAGCGGCCCAGACCAGACTGTTACACTGGACCCTGATCCCCTCTATATGAAACCCCGCTTCTGGCGTGACCTGAGAATTGTTCTGCAAGGTGTGACAGCTTTCCTGCCCTCTGAAGAGGAAATGCGCTCGCTCTTTTGGGGCGAGACCAACGATCTGTGGGAGATGGCGCGCCGCATCAGCGAGCATGGACCACAGATCATTGTCATCAAACGCGGCTCCCTCGGGCAGTTACTTTTCAATGCGGAGGAAAATCACCGTTATGAAATCCCTGCCTATTCATCACGAGTGGCAGACCCGACCGGGGCGGGTGATGCGTTTTGCGGCGGCTTCCTGGCAGGATTTCAGAAAACGAATGACCCGCTGCTCGCCGTCTTGTATGGAAATGTCTCCGCTTCATTGAAAATTGAAGGGACTGGCCCCTTCTATCCCCTGGATGTTATGCCCGGACTCGCCGAAGCACGCCTTGGCGCGTTGCAGGAAATCGCAAGGCAAGTGTAGGATTTAACGATTGGTTGTTCGTAATTGGTTTTTACGCATCACGCATCACGTATGACGGACTTAACACCATGACCCTCTCATCCCAACTTCTCGATCTCACCATGCAAATTCAGCAAATCCCCGCACCGACGTTTCACGAAGGTCCGCGCGGCGAGTTTGTCCGCGACCTTTTCATCAGGGAAAATCTCAAGGATGTTTCGATGGATCCGTTGGGGAATGTCTACGCGAGATTGCCGGGGCAGCAGAAAAAGGCGCAGGCGTTGGTCGTATCGGCTCACTTGGATACCGTGTTCCCGTCGAGTATCAACTTGCAGATTAAGAGAGAAGCGGAGCGCATCCATGGGCCGGGCATCGGGGATAACTCCCTCGGCGTTGCGGCGTTGTTCGGAGTCCTCTGGTCATTGCGGGGGAACAAGATCGAACTGCCGTATGACATTTGGTTTGTGGCGAATGTGGGCGAGGAAGGTCTGGGCGACCTGTGCGGGATGCGCGGCGTGGTGGAGCGGTTTGGACAGGGCGTGATGGGGTATCTCGTTTTGGAGGGGCTGGCGTACGGACATGTGTATCATCGCGCGATTGGGGTGCGGCGTTATCGCATCGCGGCCAAAACGCGCGGCGGCCATTCATGGTCGGATTATGGTCAGCCTTCGGCGGTGCATGAACTGGCGTCGCTGGTCACGCAGTTGACATCCATTCGTTTGCCGTGTGAGCCGCGCACGACCATGAACATTGGCACGATCCAGGGTGGCACGGGTATCAATGTGGTGGCGGCGGAAGCCAAATGTGAATTGGACCTGCGCTCGGAAGACCCGCATACATTGGCGGCGTTGGTACGGCAGGTGGAGGAAGTCATTGTTAACATCAATCGGGCGGGCGTAAAGATCACGGCGGAAGTGATCGGCGAGCGCCCGGCGGGAGATATTGCGGCGGATCATCCGTTTGTGAAACTGGCGGTGGATTGCATGACGGAACAGGGCGTGAGCGCGATTCTCACGACAGGGTCAACCGACGCGAATATCCCATTGAGTCAAAACATCCCTGCCGTGGTGATGGGCATCAGCACAGGCGGCGGCGCGCATACCGCGGACGAATATATCGATATCGAACCTGTAGAGAGGGGTTTGGAAGCCGTGGTGCAGTTTGTGAAGAGGGTTGGGTAGTTGGGTACTTGAGGGCGATACCCGTTGAAACTTTTGAAGAAAAAGACTTCCAGGAATGGAAGTCTTTTTGCTCGTTACTTATTACTCGTCACTTTTCACTTCTCACTTTTCACTCAACCTACCTCAACCCCATCACCTCAAACACCTCCAATGGTTTCACCTTGCCCTTCACCGTCATTTCCTTGAGCAAGTTGGCTTCCACTTGTTTTTTGACGCGCTCATACGCATCCTTGCTGATCAGGATCTGGTTCTTCGCTGAATTTTCCTGAATGCGCTTGGCGATATTTACGCTGTCACTGATGGCGGTATATTCGAGGCGTTTTTCCGTGCCGATCAAACCGAGGACGGCGTCGCCGTAATGGATGCCCACACCAAAGGCAAGGTGGGAATCTTCGGGCATTTCCTTGTATAAATTCTCGACTGAATCTCGGATGGCAAGCGCGGTCTTTACAGCCCGCAGGGTATGGTCAGGTTGCAGCACGGGGGCGTTGAACCAGGCCATAATGGCATCGCCCATGAACTTGTCGATGGTGCCTTCCTGCGCGAGCACGGCTTCTGCCATGGCGGCGAGATAGCGGTTGAGGATGCTGACCAGTTTTTCCGGCGCGAGGCTTTCGCTGTAGGTGGTAAATCCGC
This sequence comes from Anaerolineales bacterium, assembly GCA_030680155.1. GTDB lineage: Bacteria > Chloroflexota > Anaerolineae > Anaerolineales > Villigracilaceae > Villigracilis. The sequence continues at coordinate 8,750 of JAUXWL010000504.1, read as the reverse complement.
GGATGTCCGCGAATAGCACGGTCAGGTCCACGCGTTTGCCGCCGAGTTGCAGGCTGTTCGGGTCAAGCTGTTCGATGACGGCGGGGGAGACCATGCGCTCGAAGAGACGACGCTGCGCTTCCAACTTCTTTCGTTCTGTGAGGTCGTCCAGGACAATTGCCACGCCTTGAGTTTTCTGTCCCGCGTCCTTGAGCGGCGAGAGGTTCAAGCGCCAGTTGACCAACCCGCGCAGGGGCGAGGTGTGGCTGATCTCAAGGTCCACCACGGCTTTGTCCGTTCTGCGGACTTCCGTCAGGTGCGGCTCAAGCTCACTGGAAACAGAGGCAAGCGCCTGGTTAAGAAGTTGACCGATGATGTCGCCCGATGCTGCGCCGAGGATATTTTCCGCGGCTTTGTTGGCAAGCGTGATCTGGTCTTTCACATCCGCCGTGATCACGCCGCTGGCAATGGACGCGAAGACGTTGTCCATCAGGTTTTTGAGGGCGGTTACTTCTTCGAGCGTATTTTTTAGGGAGGAGAACAGGCGCGCATTTTCGATGGCGACTGCGGCCTGGTTGGCAAAAGCGGCCAGCAGGTCTTTTTCGCTTTCGGCAAAAATGCCCGCGCGGATGCGGTTATCGGCGTAGATCACACCGATGAGTTCATTCTTCACTTTGAGCGGCACGCACAGAATGGAACGCAGGTTGAAGGCAACGATACTTTCCTGCCCGATGAAGCGCTGGTCTTCCTGCGCATTGGTGGTGACGATGGGTTCGCCCGTGTCGATCACGCGCTGTACCACCGTGCGGCTGACGTTCTTCTCGGACGAGTTGATGGATTCCATTTCCCAGTTGCGCCCCATGCGGATCACCATATTACCCTGTTTGTCGCGCAGCATGAGAAAGCCGCGTTCCGCCTTGGTAAGCTGCACGATCTTATCCATCACGATCAGCAGCACTTCATCCAACTCCAGCGAGGAGTTGACCACCTGCCCCACATCTGCCAGGGCCAGCATATTGCTGTGTTCCTTTTGGAAACGCTCGATGGTATTGCTGAGTTGTCCCAGCGAAGTTTGCATGGTGCGCAGTTCGCCGGTTGTATTTTTGGGGAGCTTTAGTTTGCTTGCTTCCAATTCGGCGCGAAGTTTCCCCGCTTGAGCGCCAAGCGTCAATAATTGATCGTGCAGAGTTGTGGGACGGGTGTTTTCAGGATTCATAAAGCTATCGGAAAATTTCCAACTAATGATGCTAATTGTATCCCAAGATTATGATTTTTAGACGCGCGTACATTGTTTGAAAAAGGATGATCCGTGCGGCACGGCCTGCGGCGGAGATATTTCCTCCGCGCGGGCTGAACAAGTTGGATTGGTGCTCGTTCAACAAAACCTCAATCGAAAGCGTGGCTGCGGGGAGTAATCTTTTCAATAAACTGGCTCGTTCGGCGGCAGTGGCGTGAATGGCTTGCGGTCTGCCCATCCAACGCAGGCTGATGTTGATGCTTTGGAAAGCGCGCTCGATGGGGGAGAGGGCGCTCCAGTTCAGCCCCGCATCCACCCATGCAGGAGTTTCCCATCCGCTGCGTTGGATGGCGGTTCTCAAGGCGCTTTCCAATGTCAGCGTGGGCGCAAACCTTCTCTTAAGAAGCACGGCCAGCGCAGCAAGTAAAATCCCTGCCAGCGCTGCGCTGATTTGCAGGATTTGAGTACGAGATAGCAACCCTATGAAGTTTTGCTCGTCTGCTGCGGGGATGTCTCCATCCTGCTCTTCGGGTACAAGGGGCGCTTCAAACGGGACGTTGAGCGGGTTCGACGTTTCGACAGGCTTTTCCTCCCGCTCCAGCGGACGTTCCAGCGGATTCTGGTTCCCCGTTGGTTCAAACTCCACCCAGCCATAATCAGGAAAATACACTTCAGGCCAGGCGTGCAGGTCACGTTCGCGGACGGTGTAGAGTGTGTTTTGCAGGCTTGCTTCGCCTTGTGCAAACCCAACCGCGAGGCGGGCAGGGATGCCGATGGAGCGCAGCATCAACACCTCGGCGCTGGCAGAGTAGTTGCAGAATCCCTTTTTGTACTCGAACAGGAAATATTCCAATGGATCGACATACTCTTCGGGGAATGTGATCGCGGGGGCATACTCGATCTCCTCCCGCAGATATGCGGTGATGGCAGCCGTTTTATCGTAGGGTGTATCGTATTCTTCCGTAATCTCATGTGCAAGTTCCTGAATGCGGGGGGAGAAATCCTCCGGCAATTGCAGGTAATTTTCCACCACCCATGCAGGATATTCCTGACCCGCTTCTTTTAATTCTACAATTGTCGGGTTTGCCAGCAAAGCGCTGACGCGGTACACATCTCCCGCGTCAAGCGGCGGGACGGCTTGCAGGATCATCACGTCCATCGCCGCATCGTCTGAGGAGGTTGCGGCGTGCAGGATGGCCGCATTCCGATTCACCCATACCGGCTGGGATGGCGTGTACAGGATATTCTGTCCCTTGATATACACATCGAAGGTGAAGCTCAAGTTTTTGCGTTGTTCCCATTGCGGAATTTCAAACTCCCCATCCTGCGGCTCGAAGGCCAGCCGCTCCGGTGTGGAGCTTTGCCAGCGCCCCTGCTCAAAACGATCATAAACGTATCCGCGCCAGTACAAACGCGGCAGGTCCTGCGCGGCGGCTGGCGCATAGACAAGGAAGGTTACGAACGCGCTTTGCAAGGTCTGTGTGCCGAGCGCGAGTTCCTTTTGGATGACCGCTTCTGTAGGTCGGGGCGGACGTTCCTCATTGATGGAGGCGAATATCTCTTTATCACTTTCAGGGGACCACTTGTCGCTCACATGCTGCCAGGCTGCTTTTGCCTGCGCATTGGGTTGCACTGTGAAGGGAATCATCCACGCCAGCGCGATCAAGACCGCCGCGCTGGCCAGGGTGATATTGTTGATGTCAAAACTGCTCTCGCTGGATAACTGCACCCGTTCGCGCCTCCACTGTCGGCGGTCGGTGAGATGTTTCAAGCGGCTGATCAATAATAATGCGGCGAAGAAGAACGCCGCAAACAGCCAGTTATAGTCTGTGACTGCGTAATGATTGAGGTAAACGAGGAACATCAACGCCCCGCCTGGCAGGAGCGCTGTCAGGGCATTGGCGTGATGCGTCGTCTGATATCCGCTGTACACGCCGGCCAACCAGTATGGAATACTCAAATATGCGATGAAAAACAGGGGGTCTTCAACAGGTCGCTTTGCCAAAAGTTCACGGACACCCGTCCACAACCTGCCAAAGAGGATTTCAAATTGTTCCAGCAGTTGAATTTCCTTCGGCAGTTCGATGTATCCCAGCCACTGCCAGAGGAACACCATCAACATATATCCAATGGATAACAGGATCGCCGCGCGTTTGTTGAAAAGACTCTGCCCAAGCGCCAGCCCGATCACCACCCCTGCCAGCGATATATTGCGGACGTGCTGCAAGCCCTCCACCCAATTGGTGGATTGCAGCCGCCATGCCGAAAATAAAACGGCAAAGAACAGGAATATCGCGGAGGGAAGATCCCACCAGCGCTCGGATGATTTTTCCATTCGTTGAGTGTACAATGGGGACGTTGAATCCGTCAATTCATTCAAACAATAAAACACTACTGGAGGACTGTATGCAATCCATAATGGACAGCGGTATTGCTCTTGTCATCGCGCTTCAAGGCATGGGAGATTGGCTGATCGCCCCCATGCGTTTTTTCAGCGAACTCGGCACCGAAGATTTCTTTTTCCTCGTCCTGCCCCTGATCTACTGGAGCATCAATGCCGCACTTGGTTTGCGAGTGGGCATGATCCTCGTCACCAGCAGTATGTTCAATTACATCTTCAAAGTTGCATTTGCAGGTCCGCGCCCGTATTGGGTCAGTTCGCATGTCCGTGCCTTGTGGGCAGAAACCTCCTTTGGCATCCCATCGGGGCATGCCCAGCACGCCATGACCGTCTGGGGCATCATTGCTGTCTCCCTGAAAAAGACATGGGTGCGGGTGGTTTGTGTTCTGCTGATTTTCATGATCGGCTTTTCACGCATCTATCTCGGCGCGCACTTTCCGCATGATGTTGTCTTCGGCTGGCTGCTTGGGGCGGCGCTCCTGTGGGCTTTCACCCGCTACTGGGATTCAGTCGCTGCATGGTTGGCGGGAAAATCTTTTAAAGAACAGATTGGCATTGCCGTAATTGTTTCGGTTCTCTTTATTGTGGCAGGCTGGGCGGTGACCGCTCCACGCCTCGGATTTGAACTCCCTGTCGATTGGATGGAAAACGCGCTTCGCGGCGGGAACGAGATGCCTGTTCCTGTTGACCCGAACGGAATCTTCACCTCAGCAGGGACGTTCTTCGGGCTGGCCTTTGGTCTCGCGTGGATTAACTCGATGGGCGGGTACCAGGCTGAAGGTCCAGTGTGGAAGCGTGTGGTTCGTTATCTTGTCGGCTTGGTCGGCATCCTCATCTTGTGGATGGGGCTTGGCGAAGTCTTCCCGCGCGGTGATGGTGTCCTTGTATATTCTCTGCGCTTCATCCGCTATGCTCTCGTGGGCTGGTGGGTGACGGGCGGCGCACCGTGGGTTTTTAGACATTTCAATTTATCTACACCTTTTTCTCGATAACCTCTCATCTGATATAATGCGCGCATCCGGGCTTCCGGGGTTCGCACTAATTTTCATAATGTCCGATTGGGCAGGCTTTAAGGCTTATTAATGACGCTGGAAAAAAATACACTTCTTCATAATCGTTATCGCATTATTGACATCCTGGGACAGGGCGGCATGGGGTCGGTCTATCGCGCCGTTGATGAGAACCTTGGCGTTCAGATCGCTTTGAAAGAGAACCTGTTTACCACCGATGAATATGCGCGCCAGTTCCGCCTCGAAGCGGTGATCCTGGCGAACCTGCGTCACCCCAATCTGCCGCGTGTCTCTGACCATATTGTGCTCGGCGATCAGGGACAGTATCTGGTCATGGACTTTATCGAAGGGGAAGACCTGCGCAACCGCATGGAGCGCATCGGTATGCTCCCCGAAGATGAAGCCGTACACATTGGCGCGGCAATCTGTGATGCGCTGGCATACCTGCACACCCGCAAGCCGCCCATTCTGCACCGTGACATAAAACCCGGCAATGTGAAGATCACGCCGGATGGCCATATCTATTTGGTGGATTTTGGCCTTGCCAAGGTGTATCAAAGCGCCAGCCAGGCGACCACCACCGGCGCGCGCGCCATGACCCCGGGCTATTCCCCGCCGGAGCAATATGGCACAGCGCGCACCGACCCGCGCACCGATATTTATTCACTTGGCGCAACTCTGTATGCGGCCTTGAGCGCCGTCATTCCTGAAGATGGTCTCGCCCGCGCAATGGACAATGCGCAGCTCACCCCGCTGCGAAAACGAAACGCGAAAGTATCCCGCCGTTTTTCGGCTGCCATTGAGAAAGCCATGGCAGTTGACCCGAGTGACCGTTACCAAACCGCAGAGGAATTCAAAAAGGCTCTGCTGGGGTCGAAATCCAGGACACAACAGATACCAGGCACATACACTGTGGTTCCCCCTCCGCAGGAAGCGCTTTCTTCAGATGAGGATGGCAATGACTCTGTAGATGAAAAGAAGGCGACTGCGAAATCCTCAAAACCAAGAGGACCGCTTCCTCCGCCGCCTCACCCGCATGAAGATCAGCCTTTCGTCTCCCCGTTAAAACGTCAAAAAGAACGCGAGCGGAAGCGCCGCACGACGTTGGCGCGCTTTACGTTAACTTCCTTCCTTCTGCTTTTGGTAGTGGGTGGGGTGTTGTATTTCACTCCGGGTCTGCTTCCCGCAGAGGTGCGCGCCATGATCCCGCTCATAGCGATGACGAGTACGCCCACTTCTACGCCTACTCCGCTACCGACTACAACCATCCCTCCCACATTCACGCCAACGGAGATTCCCACAGAGACCCCTGTGCCTCCCACACTAACGCCTGCCCCGACAAATACCCTCATCCCTTCGGTGGATGATACGCCTACGCTGCAAGCAGAGGCTACCGCTCCGATTGTGACGAATAACCTGGGCGGCGGTGCGGGGCAGATCGCATACGTATCCGCTCGTTCGGGGCTTCCGCAAATTTATCTTGTGGATGTGAATGGAGAGAGCGCCTCCCAGATCACAGATATTCCAACCGGGGCGTGCCAGCCTTCCTGGGCTCCGGATGGACAGCGACTGGTCTTCATTTCTCCATGTAAGGCGCAGGAGGATATTTACAGCAACACCAGTCTTTACATTATCAATGCGGACGGCAGCGGCTTGACTGCGCTCGAATCTTCGCCCGGTGGGAATTTCGACCCTGCCTGGTCGCCGGATGGCAGCACAATCGCCTTCACCTCCCTGCGGACAGGGCAGATGGAGGTTTTCACGATCAACGTGGCATCCCAGAACTCGATCACCCAGATCACAAAAGGCGCGCAAAAAGTCGAATCCCGTATGCCTGCCTGGTCGCCGGATGGTTCCCAGTTTGTGTATGTGGTCAAGCGCCTTGGCGTATACCAAATCTGGATGATGAACGCCGATGGCACGGAACAAAAACAGATCGTGCGCAGCGGGACCACTTATACAGATTATCTCCCTGCATGGTCACCCAGAAGCGACTTGATCCTCTTTACCCAACGCTGCGCCACACGGTTTTGTAATCCCTATCTGATGAGCGCCTCCGCCACCGATCGTTCCAGTGAGCAGGGACTGCGCATCCGCTTGAATGTTGCGCTCATCCAAAATGTGCGTTACTCTCCAGACGGCTTCTACTTCGCCTACGAAGGCGTAGGTGAAGCGGGGAACCTCGATATTTTTTACCAGACCGTCTCCGGCGGTGACAGGGTGCGCCTCACCACCGACTCCGCGCAGGATTTCCACCCCGCGTGGCGGCCTGCGACAGCAACCCCGTAAAATCCCAACTCCCGCAGCCATGCGGGAGTTTTCTTACACTCTTCTTATTGACTTACCTTTTTACGGCTGTTATTATTGTTCGGTCGTTAACTGGCACTCTCGTACGGGGAGTGCTAAATTTTGAATATGACTCATCTCACCGAACGCCAGAAAACCCTCCTGATGCTGATCATTCGTGATTACATCGACTCTGCTCAGCCAGTCGGTTCGAAGCGGCTGGCGGAGCATTACCACATCAGCCTGTCATCCGCCACCATCCGTCACGAGATGGCAGCGCTGACCGAGATGGGCTACCTGCGCCAGCCGCACACCTCCGCGGGGCGCGTCCCAAGTGAAGAAGGCTATCGCTACTTCGTCAGCGAGATGATGCACAGCGCCGAACTGCCCGAAACCGTGCAGCACACCATCTCGCACCAGTTCTACCAATCGCGCCCTGAACTCGACCAATGGATGACCCTTGCGGCGTCCATCCTCGCCACGCAATCGCAGGGCGTTTCTGTCATCACTGCGCCGCATGTCGAGATGACCAAGTTCAAGCACGTCGAACTTATCTCCACGCAGGGTCGCCAGGTTTTGATGGTGCTCGTGATGGCGGGCGGGGAAGTGTCCCAGCAGATTCTGACTCTGGCAGAACCTGTCACTCAGGAGCGACTCAGCCAGGCAGCCACGCGTCTTAACGGACTTTTGGCTGGTCAGGCCGCCCAAGCCATATCTACACTGACGCCCCGCCCCGACCCGCTCGATCAGGATATCCTCCTGCTCATCTCGCAGGACATGCTCCGTGTCTCGGGCAAATCTTCGGGCGAAATCTACACCGACGGTCTCACCAACGTCCTCGCCGAACCTGAATTCGCTGAATCAGACGATGCGCGGCGGGCATTGAAAATATTCGATGAACCTGCCACCTTGCAGGACCTTTTGACGCGCACGACGAGTAACAGCAACGTGGGCGCATTACAAGTGCTCATCGGCGGTGAGGGCGAATACGATGATTTGCGTCAGTGTTCGCTGGTTATCGCAAGGTACGGTGTCCCTGGCATGGCGACGGGTTCGCTCGGTGTGCTGGGTCCCATGCGCATGTCGTATTCAAGGACAATTCCCACAGTGAGGTTTGTCGCTGCGTTGTTGAGCGATTTGGTGAACGATACTATTTCAGGTGAATAAATTTCATGTCATTGCGAGGAGCGCCCTTGCTCTTCGCGACGAAGCAATCCCCAATTAAGTAGGAGATTGCTTTGGGCGAAAGAGCACCGCCCTCGCAATGACATAAAAAACGAGAGTGAGACACATGGCAAAAAAAATGGATAAACAGGAAGAAATCGAAGAGACTCAACCGTCAGCGGAGGAAACGCCCGAAGCGGCTGAGCAGCCGTCGGATGAGCGTGAGGCGTTGATCCAGCAGTTGAAGGAAGCCGAATCCAGAGCCGTCGAATATAAGGATGGCTGGGCGCGGTCTCAGGCGGAGTTCCAGAATTTTCGCAAGCGTGTGGAGCGCGATAACGAGTTGTTCAAAGCATCCACCAAGGGTGACATGCTCAAGAAGGTGCTGCCCGTGCTGGACGACCTCGAACGCGCCCTGCAAAACCGTCCCGCAGACAATGCGTGGGCGAGTGGCGTTGAACTGGTGGCGCGCAAGTTCCAGAATATTCTGGAGATGGAAGGCGTGAAGAAGATCGAAGCCAGGGGGTTGGCGTTCGACCCAAACTTCCATGAAGCGATTTCGCATGAGCCTTCTGAAGAAGTGGAAAGCGGACATGTGATCGATGTGGTTCAGAATGGTTACGTGATCGGTGAGCGTGTGATTCGACCCGCCCTTGTGAGGGTGGCGCAGTAA
>JAUXWL010000496.1 GCA_030680155.1 Anaerolineales bacterium | reverse complement strand
CCCCGCGCTGAGATCGCCCGAAAGGAATTACCCGAATCCATTGCCAATGTGGGCGGAATCGTTCACGAGATCGTTGTCTATCGCACACTGCCTGCTGAAACAGATATGGATGGATTAAATGCGTTGAAGTCAGGCGTGGATGTTGTCACTTTTACCAGCCCATCCACCGTGCAGAATTTTGTTGCCATTTCCAAACAAAACGGACTCGATCCGTTGAGCCTGCCGAACAATCCATTATTCGCCTGTATCGGTCCCATTACAGAACAAGCTGCAAAAGAAGAAGGGTTGGTCAATCTTGTTGTTGCAAAAGAATATACAACCGAAGGGTTGATCGAAGCCATTACAAACATGGAGAGGTTATGAATCTGCTCGAACTCGAAAAACCTAAACTGATCACTGATCACCGATCACTGATTACTCGTCCGCGCCGCCTGCGTGCCAACCCCGCCATCCGCGCGATGGTGCGGGAGACGGAACTCAACGCGCGCGATTTTATCTATCCGCTGTTCGTGCGGCATGGGACGGGACGAACTGCCATCGGCTCGATGCCTGGCGTGTATCAACTGTCCGTGGCGGAAGCGGTTCGAGAAGCAGAAGCAGCTGCAAAGTCGGGTGTGAACGCTGTCATCCTGTTTGGGATTCCCAAAGAGAAGGATCCGATCGGGCTGGAGAATTTCGCGGAAAATGGAATTGTCCAACAGGCAATTCGCGCGATCAAGAAAGAGCTCCCAGAAATGGTTGTCGTGACCGATGTTTGTCTGTGTGAATATACGGATCATGGTCATTGCGGCATTTTGAACACGGGCGAGCATTTTCATGTGGGGTTGCCTGAAGGTTACGTGTTGAACGACCCGACGCTGGATGTGCTGGCGAAGGTTGCGATCTCGCACGCCGAGTGCGGCGCAGACATCGTCGCGCCGAGCGGCATGATGGATGGCATGGTGAGTAGTATTCGTGAGGCGTTGGATGGCGCGGGATATGAAAACCTGCCGATCCTGTCATACGCAGTGAAATATGCGTCGTCGTTTTATGGACCGTTCCGCGATGCTGCCGAAGGTGCGCCGAAATTTGGCGATAGGAAATCCCACCAGATGGACCCCGCCAATGTGCGCGAAGCCTTGCGTGAAGCCGCGTTGGATGTAGACGAAGGCGCGGATATGTTGATGGTGAAACCTGCGCTGGCGTATTTGGATGTGATCCGCGTCGTGAAGGACGCGTTCCCCGAAATACCGATGGCGGCATACAACGTCAGCGGTGAGTATTCGATGATTAAAGCCGCCGCGCAAAACGGCTGGGTGGATGAAGCGAAGGTCACACTCGAAACATTGACTTCGATCAAGCGCGCGGGCGCGGATGTCATCATTACCTATCACGCCGTGGATGCGGCGAAGTGGTTGAAATGATTCGTGTTGCGTGGAGCGTGTTCCGTTTTGCACAATTTCCAGATGAAACACCACGGAACACGCAACACGAGACAAAGGAGACAACATGACTTTAGCTAACTTAACCGATCGCGCCGCATCTGAACGGTCGATGCACAACGAACGCATGGTGCATGCAGATTTCAATATGGCGCCCTTCACCATCGCATGGGAAGTGACACGCGCTTGTGCCTACGCCTGTGTCCACTGCCGTGCGGATGCGATGCATACCCCTGACCCAAATGAATTGAATACGGAAGAAGCCCTGCGTCTTATCGACCGATTGGCTGATTTCGGTTCCCCGATCCTGATCTTCACGGGCGGCGATCCGATGATGCGCAAGGACCTGCATGAGTTGATCGCGTACGCCACTCAGAAAGGATTGCGTTGTTCATTGACCCCAACCGCCACTGCACTGCCAACAACCGCGCGGCTTGAGAAAGTGCGCGATGCGGGTATTCGCCGAATTGCACTCTCACTGGATGCACCCAGCGCAGAGATCCACGATAATTTTCGGCAGGTGGCTGGCTCATGGCAGCGCACGATGGATATTTTGCACCGTGCTCAGGAGATCGGGATTAGTGTGCAGGTGAATACAACCATCTCAAAACATAATGTCGATATTCTTGATGAAATGGTGCCGTTCATTCAGGAAGTAGGTGCGGTGCAATGGTCGTTGTTCTTCCTTGTGCCGACGGGGCGTGCCCAGGTCAAAAATATGATCTCCGCTGAAGAACACGAGCGTACTTTCAATTGGCTGTATGACCTTTCCAAGACTGCGCCATTTGACATTAAATCCACGGCTGCGCCGATGTATCGCCGCGTTGCCATCGAGCGTAAGCGCGCGGAACAGGGCGGCGATAAACCCGTCACCTTCCAGGGCGCAGGTTTTCAATATGCAGATGGACTCAATCGCCCAACACGCGGCGTCAATGACGGAAACGGTTTCCTGTTCATTTCCCATGTCGGCGATATTCAACCTTCTGGCTTCCTGCCGCTTACGGCAGGCAATGTCCGCACAGATGATGTGATCGATGTCTACCGCAACTCACAGCTTTTCACCGACCTGCGCACTCCCGACAAGATAAAGGGACGCTGTGGAATCTGCGAATACCGCGATGTGTGCGGCGGTCAGCGCGGACGCGCGTATGGCGTGACAGGTGATTATCTTGAATCCGATCCTGCTTGTTTATATATTCCCAAAGGAGCGTAGATGTCCACCGAAACGACTGAACCATCCCTGCGCACGTTCAACCATTACTCACTCTTTTCTTTCAAGGATGCTTACTGGTTATTGAACGCAGACGAACGTGCGGAATTTCATAAAAATTGGCTGGCTTCGTTACGTGTTTCCGCTCAAAAAGTGTGCCTGTTTCAAGGTACGGAGCATGATGTAGACCTGATCGTCTGGTCTGCCTTAACAGTAAAAGACAATCAGGATGCGGCTGTTTTCTTCGAGAAATTTGCGAAGGCGTTAAATCCATATCGTCAATTGATCGAACAAAAAGATTCCCTATGGGGCTTTACGCGCCCATCGCAGTATTCGAAGGCTCGTTCCAAACAGGAGATCGATCCATTCTCGGACGAGCACAAGTCGTACCTGATCATTTATCCGTTCTCCAAAACAACCGAATGGTATTTGATGAGCCGCGATGCGCGTCAGGGCATGATGAATGAACACATCCGCATCGGGAAACAATACGAAGACATCAGCCAACTGCTCCTTTATTCCTTTGGCTTGCAAAATCAGGAATTCGTCGTAGTGTACGAGACCGATGACCTGACCCGCTTCTCCGATTTGGTCAACGAACTGCGCGACACCGAAGCACGTCGTTACACCCTGCGCGATACGCCATTGCACACCGCCATCTATCACCCCGCCGAAGAGACCCTTGCCTTATGGAAATGAACAGCCGTTTTTTACAAGCCTGTCAGCGCAAACCTGTGGACACAACCCCCGTGTGGTTCATGCGACAGGCGGGACGTTATATGCCTGAATACCACGCCATCCGCGAAAAGTATTCACTGCTTGAAATTTGTTACCAGCCCGAGCTCGCCGCCGAAGTGACGCTTCAACCCGTCCGCGCTTTTGGCGTGGATGCGGCGATCCTCTTCGCTGACATTCTGCTGCCCGCCATTCCGCTCGGTGTCGGGCTTGAGTTTGCCAAGGGCGAAGGTCCTGTGTTGCAGAATCCCGTCCGCACGATGGATGATGTCAGGGCGCTGAAACCTGTCGATGCGGAAACAGATCTGGGCTACGTCATGGAAGCGATCCGCATCCTGCGTAGGGAACTCAAAGACACTCCGCTCATCGGTTTTTGCGGCGCGCCGTTCACAGTCGCATCCTACATCATCGAAGGCGGGTCGTCGCGCGAATTTCTCAAAACCAAAACGATGATGTATTCCGCGCCTGATGTTTTCCACGCCTTGATGGATAAACTTGCGGATGTCTTCAGCGATTACCTGACGGCGCAGATCCGTGCAGGCGCGCAGGTGGTGCAGGTCTTTGATTCGTGGGTCGGCGCGCTCAGCCCGTCCGATTATGAAACCTTCGTGCTGCCGTATTCGCAAAAGTTACTCAAAGCCGCGCAGGTGATGAACGTGCCCGTCATCCATTTCGGGACGAACACGACGACACTCCTACCATTGATGAAACGCGCAGGCGGTGACGTGATCGGACTCGATTGGCGCATCCCGCTTGACGATGGCTGGTCACTGCTCGGAGACGATGTCGCCGTGCAGGGGAATCTTGACCCCATCACGCTCTTTGCACCGCTGCCTGAACTCAAAACGCGCGTGCATGATGTATTACGCCGTGCAAACGGAAAGCCTGGTCATATCTTCAATCTGGGGCATGGCATTTTACAGCACACGCCTGTTGACAATGTGAAGGCGGTTGTTGAAATGGTGCACGAATTTTCTGCTGAAAGGGTGGAAGCCTGATGAATTGGATCGGTCTGGTTGCCGCCATCACTGCCTTCCTGAGCATCTGGATCGGACATGTTGCTGTCCGCAAAATCGAATCCACATCACGGGCAATTTGGGTTCCAACTGTAGTTGCGATTGTCATTGGGATTTTGCTCGAATATTTCTCGCTTATTACCGAGAACATGGCATTGAAGACTGCTCTTGGGATTATCGGCATTACGCTTCTCTGGGACGCGCTCGAATTTACTCGGCAACAACATCGCATCAAAAAGGGACATGCCCCCGCCAACCCGAACAATCCGCGTCACGCAAAGATCCTCGCAGAACATCCCTCTGCCACGACCCTTGCTCTTTTGAACCGTGATCCTATTGGAAAACCCGTCTCTCAGGCTGAAGCGATCAGCCTGATTGCCAAACATTGATACTTGGATACTTAATCATGAATACTTTTGGTCTCATCATTGGCATCGCCACATTGCTCATCATCGGACTTGGTTTCCCGCTTGTTATACGCGGTGAAAGATATTTTGGCTACCTGTGGTGGCCCTATATGATGGGGATTGGCTTCATCATCATTGCTATGTCTCCTTTTATCCCTACCAACTGGCTTTCTGTGGTTGTTGGTGTTATTGGGGCAACCTTTGTATGGGGTTCGACGGAGTTGAAAGAACAGGCTGTTCGCGCAGAACTGGGCTGGTTTCCATTTAATGCAAATAAGATCAA
>JAUXWL010000493.1 GCA_030680155.1 Anaerolineales bacterium | reverse complement strand
CCCCATGTACATCGGTCTGACTCTCGTATACTGCGGGGTGGTTACCATCCTTCAAATTCCGTGGGGTTTGATCTTCCTTCCTCTTGTCATCTGGCTGCTCACCATTTGGGTCATCATCCCCGAAGAAAAATACCTGGAAGGAAAATTTGGGACAGAGTACCTGAACTACAAATCAAAAGTCCGCCGTTGGATTTAGATACTTCCAATAAGATAACAGGCTGGATGAAGATTACGCTTCATCCAGCCTGTTTGTTTTCGGCTCTTTCTACGCCGAAAGTTGTTACCAATTCCCATCCTTTTCATACCCGAGACGGATCAACAATTCCCCCGCAACCTCTTTGAAAATCTTTTTATGTTCTTCCGTGAAATGTTTCTTCCATTCGCCCGTCTTGCCGGAGCGAAAGGTCGGGGACTTTGTCGGGTTGATGGAGGCTTCGAGGGCATCAAGAATCAGTTGTCGGGGAGTCTGAAGCGGAAGGCGGTTGAGGAGATGATCCATGATGCGGGTCAGAGTCGCGGCGCGGGCGTGGATCAAATCCTCGAAGTGAACCGTCAAAACTTCGGGGCGGTCGAGCCAGCCGAGGTAGGGAGTGAAGCGTTCGGCAATATTTGGAAATTCAATCCCCGTGTCGGGTCTGCCAAGAATGCTGACTTTCAAACGCGCATCGAAATCGGGCAGGGATTGATAGTAGTCGTGGTGGACGTGGCGCGCTTCCATGTCGGTGACATAGAAGACATGCGAGACGACCACATCGCGCGGGTCGCGGAAGATGAAATAAGGCGCGAATTTTGGGCTGCACACACGAGCAACGGCTTCGGGTCGGGCAAACAGATGTGCGGAGGCAATGTCGCGCGGACGAAGCGAGTCGAGCCAGTTAAGGGCTTGCTGCGGGTCGCGTTTTTTTCCGCTTTCGCCTTCGTATTCGGCGTAAAAGGAGTGCAGGCGTTTGGAGTATGGCGCGACGTTGGCAAAGCCGAGCAAAATCTGGTCGAGCAGGTGCGTGCCGCTTTTGGGGAAGGAAATGCCGAGCAGGATGGGCAGGTCGGCGGGTCCGGAGGCGAAGCGCAGGCGTTGCAATCCCTTTTCAGCGTGATACACTGTGGAACGCAGGAACGATTTCAACATGCAGGTATTTAACCACAAAATCTTTGGGCGAGCCGTAATCTGCCTTTCAGGGTTGTATGAAACATGAAAAAGACCATTTTCACCACCCCGATCCTTAGCCCGATCTTTCGACTCATCAGCAACTCGATCATGCGCCTCGCAGGCTGGCGCGTGGACGGGAAACTGCCTGATATTCCCAAATTCATCATCGTCGGCGCGCCTCACACCTCAAACTGGGATTTTGTCCTGTTTCTGGGAATCATCTTCCACCTGAAAGCGGACGCGCGTTATATGGGCAAAGCGGAGCTATTCCGCCCGCCCCACGGCTGGTTTTTCTACTGGTGCGGCGGCATTCCCGTGGATAGAAGGAAGTCCAGCGGGCTGGTGGATCAGATGGTGGATGTCTGTAACCGTTCTGAAAAATTCGTCCTCGTCATCGCCCCCGAAGGGACACGCCACCATGTGACGGAATGGAAGCGCGGCTTTTACCACATTGCCCAAAGCGCGAAGATCCCCATCGTGATGGCCAAGGTGGACGGAAAGCAGAAGATCGCCCATATCGGCGAGGTCTTCCATCTCACCAAGGAGATGGAAGCGGATATGACCGCGATTCAGGCCGCCTTTCAGGGCATGACAGGCATCAACCCGAAGAAGAAGACCAAAAAGAAATATATTACGCTGGAGGAGTAAGTTCTTTCAACAAAAAATCACCATCGTTCAATACCCCATCCAGAACCACCTTCACTGACTCTGAGTCCAATAATTCATCCAACTTAAATGACTTCAAGCGTGTCTGCGTGGCGCGCACAGATGGCTCAAGGAATTCCCCAAACGGCAGTGACGTGCGATACAACTGGTAATATAAAAATCGGCGCGCATTGCGTTTGAAACCAGCAGGGACTTCGATATTTTTAGCAGTCAAAAATTCTTTCATCCTTTGTCTTACATCATCCACTGTCTGCGGGAAGAACACCGTGGGGTACTGCGTAAACCGCGCCTTGCCCGCGCACAACACCGCCGCCCCCATAATGGACGCTTCCAAGCCGATGGTCGAGTTGTAGACCATCACAAATTTGGATTTTTGAATCAACTCATACGAGCTCAATGTCTCACGCGGATTGACAAAGACGACATTCGCTTCTTTATCCACACTGCGGCTTGCCACCCACCCCTCAACAGTTTCGCGGCTGGATTTTCTCACCCGCAATTCATCAGGGTGCGCGCGGATAACGAACAGCGTATCCCGATTTTCCTTGATAACTTCCAACGCCATATCGAGCCAGTCAAACATATCTTCAAAGACCGTGTTTGCATGAGGCTGACTGGTATCGAAAATGACATTGGTAAACACAGGCACGATCTGCTTGAATCCCGCCGCTTTTTTCAAAAAGGCTTCATCCAACCCTTTCATATCCGCCCAGAATTTGATGCCCGCCATCGTGAAGTCACCTTGAAAGCGTTTGGCGAGATACGCATCCAGTTTGGCGTTTTGTTCTTCGTTCAACTCAAACTCATCCGGGATGTGAATCGGATACGCTGTCGCTTCGCCCTCGGTGAAGTAGGCTGTGGCAGGCAGCAGCCCGACTTCATGGGTGATGACGCGCAGTCCGCGTTTCTGGGCAATATAACGCGCCGTCGCTTCGGGGAAGAATTGTCCGTTGAAGACCACCACCGCGCGCGGATTTGTTTCATCGAGAAATTTCGAGAACTTCCGCGCCACATTCCACGCGGACAAAATATACTCACGCAAAAGATAGCGTGTATTTTCATCGTCATTCAAGTGATGGATACGCAGAACCCAGCGCAGGCCGGGCAGGCAAAGCGGACCCAGGGGAAGTTCGTAAAAAGTAAAAAGTGATAAGTCATTGATGTTCAGCTCGCGAATGGCATTCTCAAGTTCAGGGTTGCGTTGAAAATCGAACCACCCGACTTTCGACCTTTGACCTTCGATTGGAACGCCGGTATACAGCGCCTTCGACTGCATCACACACGACTTGCAAGGCATCTCTTTTTGCGGATTGTCGCGATTTGTCCCCAGCACGCATTTGCTCATGCCTGAATTGCACGCAAAATACGCCAC
>JAUXWL010000492.1 GCA_030680155.1 Anaerolineales bacterium | reverse complement strand
CTACTTCTGCCAACAGATTGCCTATTTGGTTTATCTTTTCAATGTTATATTTCATTTTGAGCCTCGGGTAGTTTGGTTTTGTTCATACCTTAACTATCCTACCAGAGGCTCTTTTTTCCCTGACAACCTTTGCGTGCACACGTTGTTTGCTTGTCAGTTGTTTGCTGAAAGCTGATAGCTGACCGCTGCTCTTTTTACCGAAACGGACACACATCCGCAGGCTCGTAGGTGTGACTTTGCGAGCCGTGATAATCACTCCCAAGCGGAAGCGCCTTTTCAAGTTTATTTGATTACACCCTGCCGCATTGATTCAAGTACTTGCAACACTGTAAGATTACGAATCGTCCAGGCGTATTGCATTGCTTCTTTATTGCCAAGATCATTAATCCCATAATAGGTCAAATGTTCAAGATCAGGCTGAAGACCTTTATTTGGAAGCGCTTGGATCGCCAACCAAAAATTCCAGAGAGGAATATCATACTCTTGCGCAAGGCATGCAATTATGCGATTCACGCTATGATCTCCTTCCAGATTGTCTCCCTTGGTTGACAAAATCGGTAAAACACCCTTGATTGTAAGAATGTCTAGAATCTGGCGTAAACCCGTTTCAAATTCTTCAGGATTCCAGACTTGGTTAGTGCCTAGCGATATGATGGCGAAGGACGGTTGATGTACTCGCAGCTCACAGCCCAGAGGAGATTCGCCAGAGTAACAGAATGGTGAATTCTCCATGATTGTGGGATTGAGGATTAGGTTGGTATTGAAGCCCCTTCGAGCGGCAAATCCGACTCTTCCAAATGAACCTCGAAAGTGTTCAATAGTCGTTGAAAGTTTTTGATATTCACCAAGAACATAATACTCGTCGTTCAAATCAAAGACGCCAAGAAACCACGTCGTTGATATTTCACCATTGCCAATTTTCGAAAAAGCATGAGGGTTATTCCCAATAGTAAGTCCGCGCATATATAATTCAAGCGATGTTTTGCTTACGTTGGGGATGACAGGCCATTTTTGCCATTGAGTGCATGTTGGAGAGATGGTGGGCAGGGGTGTGGCACTTGTATCTGGCGCAAGTGCAGGTGTGGTGGCTGTGAGCGGGATAAGCGTTTGCGCAGGCGATATGGATTGCGTCCCCATTGTCCCACAGGCAGAGAGGGTGATCCCGGTTGCGAAGAAAAGGAGGAGAAGTTTTTTCATCGCCCACCTTTCTTATCG
>JAUXWL010000491.1 GCA_030680155.1 Anaerolineales bacterium | reverse complement strand
TGTTCACAGCTCTGGAGTAGCTTCTCTGCGCCTCGTCTATCAAGTATGATCTTTCATCATTCCCTAATCGTTATCTCTTTATTCTCTATTTCTCTATTTCTCTATTCCTTTATTTTTTTTGAGATACCTAAAAGAAAAATAAACACTAGGACGAATTAATTCCGCTTGTTAGTTTTTATTGACTTTTCTAACATTTTTTTAATTCTGTGTTTTTTTTTCTTTACCTCTCATCTTCTGAAAAAACAATCATCATGAGTTTTTCTCTTCCTTCTTCGTCGACTCAATCCTCATCTTCCTCCTCAACCTCATCGGGAAGTGGAGTGGATATTGCTGAAATTATTCGCGGCGAGCTGCGACAAGCAGTCCTCCAGCTCCAAAGAGTTAATAAGAGGGCCTCCTCCGAACCGGATGAAGAGCCAGAGCCCAAGATGGCAAGATTCCTGGCAACTCTGGAAGAGAGTGAGGATGAGGAAGTGACACCAGAGTCTTTCCCAGCATCTCCCGACGCAGCGTCCGCGAACTGGAGCCACTGCCTCGTGGAGATCGCTGCCACGGAGGCACAAAGGGCAGCAATGGACGAAGATGGGGTCGAATCCATCGACCTCCTCTTGTCTTGCACAGAGCCAGAGCTGACTTCTCGCTTCAACTTCTCTTTCAATCAGCTTCTCCGCACCAGGAGGATTCGAGCTCGTGAATCAGCAGTCTGGGACACCACCCTCATGCCCAACACACCTCCATTGGCACGGACTCAACAGACGCAAAGTCGCTCCTATGGAGAGGTGACCCGAAATCTTCCTGCTTTTCGCGGAACCACGGCGACCGCGTTCACCGACGCTGATACCTTCGTGATTCGTTTCGAAACCGTCTTGAAGACGTTCGACGTTCCTCCGTCCAAATGGGCTGCCTTCATGACAATGCAACTTCATGATATCCATGACTCTCAATATTGGGACCGTCTCCTGGCTTCACTGTCTTCTCAGGAAAAGGATTGGACTTGGTACAAAAATGAATTTCTTCGTCACTTTCGTCACCCCCGACTCACCGAAGCCAAACGGGATGAGCTGATGACTTTCACTCAGAAGTCGGGGGAGAGAATCCAGCAATATAGTGACCGATTCGTGCAGACATTACAACTTGCCAATCTGGGTTCTGCCGAGTCGTCACTGGCGGTAAACTACTACCGCAACGGCATCCGTCAGCACCGGTTCCGAGAAGCCCTCGCTGCACGAGAACCTGTGGACAACCCTTATGACCTCACAAAGATCATCACAACCGCGCTCTTTATTGAATCTTCAATGGACGCGGAGCAAATGCGCACGCGGGAGGGCTTTAAACCGACGGACCCGAAGAAAGGCGGATTCAGCAAGGTTGGCGAACAAAAACATTGTGGGCGATGCCGCAGCCCTTTTCACACAACAGACCGTTGTAAAAAAAACCGTCGAAGAGAAAAAAACAGCCCCCAAAACTATTCTTGACGTCCAAACGTGCAAAATCTGCCAGCAGCTAACTTCTCATAGGTTTTGGGAATGTCCGAAGGCAGTGTGCACAATCTGCAAAAAGGTTGGACATATCGCTACAAATTGCCCCGAGGCCACCTGCGACAAGTGCAGAAAGAAGGGCCATACAGCCAAGCGCTGTCCGCGAAATAAAGGCGATCCACATTACTTGCCAGCGCGTCTAGAAGAATCAGGTCCCTTAACCCAGTCCGACTCACCATTCGTCAGGGCGTCTCAAATGAATCACCAAACACCCTCGAACCAGACGTTGATTCCAGTTCGACTGGACAACAGACCAACAATGGCATTGATTGACCCTGGTTCGACACATTCCTTCGTCGCGCGGCATGTGGTTGTGGAAATGGGCCACACCGCAACAGCCGTGGATACGATGGCGCATTCGGCCTTTTCTGCTCTTCCCGCGGTTAATGTCGAACTGACGAACTCTTTACGCCTCGAATGTGGAAGAAAAACAATCGATCACAGGTTTTTTATTGCCGATCTCTGGCACGACCTGATCATTGGCCACGATTTGCTTGCTCAGTGCGGCATTGGACTCACCGGACTGCCGGTCTCTCATCCTGCAGACAGACGGCTGGAAGAAGATGGCCAAGCACCTGCATCACTACCAATACGTGAATCACTGTTGCTGAAAGAAGAGATGCTGTTGGATCAGGACCGGATAGCTCCTGCCGAGCTGGAGACATTCATGTCTGGGATTCAAGAACTGCTGACCGAAAATTCAGCACTCAACCAGACCTCATTCTGTATTTATCCTGATGCACAGGTACGTTTGGATACCGGCGATGCCCTTCCAGTGTACACTGCACAATACGCGATTCCGCATGCAACGGCACCTGCAGTGGATGATCAAGTGAAAGCATGGATCGAGGCGAAAAGGGTAGTTCCGGCAAATCCGTTGACGCGTTGGAATTCTCCTTTGCTGACAGCACCGAAAAAGGACTTAATGGGTCAGAAAACGGAACTCAGGATCTGCTTGGACCTCCGTCGGATCAATACTTTGATTAGGGCTGATTCGTACGGTATTCCTCGGATTAAGGATCTATTCGAAAAAGTACACGGCTTCGTTTATTGTTCGGGATTGGACCTGGCTTCAGCGTATACACAATTTCCAATTCTGGCAGAGGATTGCGAAAAAACAACATTTACTTGGCGGGGTAGCAAGTATATGTTCGTGGGTGCGCCATTCGGATTCACACATCTGCCTTCGCACTTTCAGCGAGTTTTCAGTGCGATGCTGTACGACTGCAGAGACTATGTTATCGTCTATCTTGATGATGTGTTTATCTTCTCAAAGACACTGGAGAAACACATCAAACACGTCCGCAACGTGTTGGCAGTCTTAAACAAATGGCACTTGATCTTGAAGATCCCAAAGTGTGGGTTTGGGTTTCACCGGCTGCGCCTACTGGGTCATATCTTGTCCGGGCGGTCGGTGGAAATCGACCCTCAAAAGGTAACAACCTTTTCACAACTCCCCAAACCAACAACAGGGAAACAAGTCGCATCATTTTTAGGGTTCGCGTCGTTCTTACGCGATTACATTCCCAAATATTCCACGATTGCAGCACCCCTGGAGCGTTTAAAACAAATCAAGGTGTTTAAGGACGAGTGGACTCAAGAATGCGAGGAAGCGATGGCGACGATGAAATGGGTCCTGGCGCGGGCGCCCACGATATCTATTTATGACGATCGATATCGATTGTTGGTAGCGACAGATGCTTCGCTTTTCGGAGTGGGAGCCGTACTCTATCAAGAGTATGATGAAAAATGTCATTACATCTCTTTTTTCTCGAAAGCCCTGAATCCAGCTCAAAGAAATTACCCTGCCACAAAGAGGGAATTGTTGGCCATCGTCTACGCTCTAAAAGCGTTTCGCCAGTGGATCTATGGCAACGAATTCACTTTATTTACCGACCATAAGGCGCTCACATATCTTTTTACAAAAAAAGAACCGACTTACATGCTCCAAAATTGGGCCGACGAACTTCTCAATTTTAAAATGGAAATCATCCACCGACCAGGAATTGAGATGGTTTTGCCAGATTCGCTCAGCAGACTCTACTTCCGTCTTAAGGAGAGAACGGGTTTGCACCTTCTTCCAGATAATATCCGATTGCAAGCGACTTATACCCGCTGCGCAAGTTGTCGTGCACGTGCATCTCAAACATGCGGGACAGCGAGTTGCATTGATCACTGCACAGGCTGTCCGATTCACCCGACAACAAACACGGCACAACAGAGTGATGGGTCCACAGCGCTGGTGCCCGTGGAGCACACCGAGGCATCCCAGCAGAAACGAATTCACATTGCAACTTTCATCAAGGAAGTTGCGGGCAAGAAGGATCCCGGAAGCGAAACGGAAAGAAAAGCACTGATTGAAAGGGAGCACTTGCAATGTCATCAAGGGGCCAAGAATATTCAAACAAGATTATGGCTGGATGGTTGGTTTTGGCCGAATATGATTTCAGACATCCGACTGACATGTGATGCATGCCAAACATGCCTCCGTTTCAACCTTGTTCGAAATGGATTCCATCCTTTGAAAACAATCAATGCAACATACCCGATGGATCACATCTGTCTCGATTTATTCACGCTGAATCACACGTCAATCTCGGGCAAAAATTACGTACTTGTTATTACGGACGTCGCTACAAGATTTTCATTCTTGTATGCGTTAGAAAACAAATCTGCAATTTGTACCGCGAAAGGTTTTTTTATTTTCCTCACGACTCTGGGTGTTCCGAAAATAGTGCAAACTGACAACGGCACCGAATTTGTGAACATTTTGGGGGCGTTAAAAAACGAACTGGGGTTTGACCGTCGGTTGATCACTCCATATTACCCGCAGAGCAACGGGGCCGCTGAAGCTCATGTGAAGCTGGCCAAATCTCTTCTTATCAAGATGTGCAATGGCAACATCGACGAATGGGACACTTTCGTTCCCATCGTGCAGATGGCGATCAACTCGCGCGTGAGCAAGCGCACGCGCTCAACGCCGTTCAGTCTGATGTTTGGGCGTCCCTTCAGCTCCTTTCAATCCTACGAGATGACGCGCAGCGAGTTGTTAACAGGAGAGCAACTGCAGGAACGCCATCGCGTGCTGCAGCAGCTTGTGTACCCTATCATGCGCGAGGTAAGTGACGCGACGAACACGGTGGTGGCAGCAGCGTTCGATGCATCCCACAGTGTTTGCTCGGAGGGCTTGCCCGTGGGCTCGCTCGTGATGAAGCTCGACAAACTGCGGACCAGAAAGACACAGCCAGCGTATGCAGGTCCTTACAAGATCATCCAGAAAACACCAAACAACACCTATGTGCTGGAAGACAGTGCGGGCGCTTTATTGCCAAGGAATGCGACCATGTCAGAACTCAAAATTATCTCCCCTTCTGTCTCATCAGAATTTGGTGAAAAAGAATTTGAAGTCGAAAGCATTTTGAACCATCGCGGGAGGGCCAATGATCGAGAATTTTTCGTGAAATGGCAGGGCTTTGACAGCTCCCAAAACACGTGGGAGCCCCTAGCTAACCTGCATAACGCCAGCAGAGCGGTCGAGGAATACTATCGTCGTCGCGGCACGACCCGCAAACGATGAACGGACAGACGTTGCTTTTATCATCATATTTCATTCATCCATCCAGAGTACTATTAATAGACTTTTATATTTGACATTCTTTTTTTTATATCCTATTTTATATATCTTCTGTCTCCGGTTTCATATCTTCTGTCTCCTATTTTATATATCTTCTGTCTCCGGTTTCATATCTTCTGTCTCCTATTATCTTCTGTCTCCGGTTTCATATCTTCTGTCTCCTATTATCTTCTATCTCCGGTTTCATATCTTCTGTCTCCGATTCATATCTTCTGTCTCCGGCACATATCAACCAACCTGATGTTTATTCCTACACGAGTGTCCGCAAATGGATTTCACCCTTTTTTTCGCATTCCGCGTTTTGGGTGTTTTAGTGAGTAGTCGAAAGGAGCCTCACACTACTCTGGAATTCATCTTGTCTGAGAGGGAAGTGATGTTGGACAGCAACATTGTAAACCGTTAAAATAACGGTTTCTGTTGACCGCAACATTGTAAACCGTTAAAATAACGGTTTCCCTTACCCACAGCCAACGAGCGTGCAGGGCCCCTTGGCTGTGAACGGGATCCTGTTCACAGCTCTGGAGTAGCTTCTCTGCGCCTCGTCTATCAAGTATGATCTTTCATCATTCCCTAATCGTTATCTCTTTATTCTCTATTTCTCTATTTCTCTATTCCTTTATTTTTTTTGAGATACCTAAAAGAAAAATA
>JAUXWL010000490.1 GCA_030680155.1 Anaerolineales bacterium | reverse complement strand
TCCAAACGGACTATTGGCTTGCGGCACTACGATGTGCAGATCATCGGCGGCGCGGCATTGCACAGCGGACAGATCGCCGAAATGCGCACGGGCGAAGGCAAGACCCTTGTCGCCACCATGCCTGTCTACCTGAATGCGCTGACAGGACGCGGCGTGCATCTCATCACGGTCAACGATTATCTGGCGCGGCGCGATGCACGTTGGATGGCTCCCATTTATCAGGCGTTGGGTTTGAGCGTCGGCGTGCTGCAAATGGCAGCGGTCACCGAGAACGGCAAGAAAGCCTTCCTCGTGGATTTCAAACACGAGTCGCCCCACGAGGACCAGCGTCACCTGCACATGGTAGACCGCGTCGAAGCCTACAAGGCGGATGTCACCTTTGGCACGAACTCTGAATTCGGCTTCGATTACCTGCGCGACAACATGACCATGCGTCTCGATGCGCGCGTCCAACGCGGACATTATTACGCCATTGTGGATGAAGTGGACAACGTTCTTGTTGATGAAGCGCGTACGCCGCTGATTATTTCAGGTCCCGCCTCAGGTGACCTGGAATGGTACGGGCGTATGGCGCAGGTGGTCAAGCAGCTCAAACCCGAAGATTACGAAATGGACGAGAAGAACCGCAACGTGAACCTGACTGAGATCGGTGTCAGCCGCGTGGAAGCCATTTTGGGCTTGCAGCTTCTCGATCCGGAACGGCCCGAAGACCTCACTCCCGAACAGGCGCGTTTGGTGGGCTATCTCCAACAGGCATTGCGCGCGCAATATCTCTTCCATCGCAACAAGGATTATCTCGTGCAGGGCGGCAAGGTCGTCATCGTGGATGAGTTCACGGGGCGTCTCATGCCCGGGCGGCGCTGGAGCGATGGTTTGCATCAAGCCGTCGAAGCGAAGGAAGGCGTGAAGGTCGAGCCTGAGTCGGTTACCTATGCCACCATCACCTTGCAGAATTATTTCCGCATGTATCAGAAACTGGCAGGCATGACCGGTACTGCGCTGACTGAAGCCGAAGAGTTCAATAAAATTTACAAACTCGAAGTCGCGCCCATCTCGCCGAACCTCGAATATCAATCCTACGGCAAGGAAGCGACCTTCACCGAGATCAAGGCCAAGGATGAGGAAGGATATACCTATTCCTTTTTTGCAAAAGCGGGTGAAACCGAGCCGCTCTTCTATCGCCGCAAGGATTACCCTGATGTCATTTATCGCACCGTCGAAGCGAAACTGCGCGCCATCACCACCGAGATCGTCCGCTACCATGCGCTCGGACGTCCGCTGTTGGTGGGTACGACCTCCGTCGAATCATCCGACCGCCTCTCGAACCGCCTCAAAGCCGAGTCGGTGCGCCGCTTGATGCAATACACCCTCGTGCGGGATCATTACATCCGCGCGAACAATCTGGAGGAAGACGGGCGCCTCATTACGGACCTCGTGCCTTTTAACGAGCCCATCGACAAACTCTCCCCTGACGCATTGCGCAGTTTCATCAAGCCGCATGGCATGAGCAATATCAGTCTCGATGATGATGCTAATTTAAATACCCTGCTGGATATTTTGCGATTGCCTGAAGGTGCAAAAAACCGACTGAAGTCGGTACTACAAGGGGGCGTGCCGCATCAGGTCTTGAATGCGCGCCGTCACACCGAAGAATCGCAGATTATTGCGGGAGCGGGCGCGTTCGGCGCGGTGACCATCGCCACCAACATGGCCGGCCGTGGTGTGGATATCAAACTCGGCGGCGAACTCGCAGAAGAAGTGATTGCCGCCGTCAACCGCGTGTTGGGCAAGGCAGGCTACGCCGACCCGTTCGATATGCTCTTGCAGGATCGCCGCGAAGCCTTGAAAAAGATAGACCCGTCCAATTATGGGATTTACGACGCGGAAGTAAAGCTCTTCCTGCAATATTTCGATGAAATGGAAAGCGTGAAGGAACTGGGCGGCTTGCATGTGATCGGCTCGGAGCGTCACGAAGCCCGCCGCATTGACAACCAGTTGCGCGGTCGCGCCGCCCGTCAGGGTGACCCTGGCTCTTCGCGTTTCTATCTCTCGCTTCAAGATGACCTGATGCGCCTGTTCGGCGGCGATCAAGTCAGCGGTGTGATGGAACGCCTCAAAGTGGATGATACGCTCCCGTTGGAAGTACGCCTTGTCAGCAATATGATCGAAGGCTCGCAGACCCGCGTGGAAGGCGCGAACTTTGATGTCCGCAAGCATTTGCTGGAATATGACGACGTGCTCAACAAACAACGCCAGCAGATCTACAGCCAGCGTGACCGCATCTTCGTCAAGGAAGACTTAAGCAAGGATGTGGCTGACATGCTCGATGCGGAAGTGACCAAGCGTGTCGAGGCGGGTCTTGTGGATGAAGAAGGTCCGTGGAGACTGATCGCGTGGCTGGACCAGGTCCAGCCGCCGTTCGAGGCGAAGGATGGCTTGTTCCCTTCGTATGGCTATAAACTTTTAATTGATAAGTTGGAAGGCGACCTGCGATCTGCGGCCTTGGACCTGATCTCCAAAGCCATCGAAGCGGAAAACGCTCATGCCTTGCGCGCCATCGAATCCCTGATCGAAAAGACGGAAGAGTCGTTGAAGCAGCAGCTTTCCGACCGTGAAGATACGCTGGATGCCTACTTCCAGGGGCTGCGGGATTTGGAGGAGATGCCCCGTCCGCAGAAGATTCAGGAGGATGTCAACGGGATG
>JAUXWL010000483.1 GCA_030680155.1 Anaerolineales bacterium | reverse complement strand
TGATCGTTTCCGCATTCATCTTCTACCGCGCCCGCGAAGACGGCTGGAATTGGTCGCGCCTCGAGGACTTAATTCTGCTTGCTCTGCCGCTTGGAATTTTTTCCCTGCTGCTATATTTCCCCTTCCACCTTGGCTTCTCTTCACAAGCGGGCGGAATCCTGCCCAACTTCATGTTCCCGACTCGCGGCGCCCATCTCTGGGTAATGTGGGGCACGCTGTTCATCCCCATCTTTGCGTATCTAATCGGATTCCGAAGTCTCCAGACTTCGGAGCAAGGACAACACTCCAAACCCAACTGGAAACTCGGCATACTCCTTAGCCTCGCAATTACTTTTTCCTTATCCCTTCTCACTTTCCTCACTGGCTGGCTCGGCACCATCCTCGAAAAACCCTTCGTAGACGGATTCCTCGCCTCCCAAAACATGACCGCCGCCCAATACCTCGCCGCCACCTCTCTGCGACGTTTGGACCACATCGGCAGTCTCATCACCTTGCTGGCGATTCTGATTCCCACAATTGCATTCTTGTTTTCGAGTGAAGAGAAACGAGAAATAAGTAACGAGGAACAAGTAACAAGTAACGAGCCTCATCCCTCATCCCTCATTACTTCTCAACCCACTTCCCACTTCCCACTTTTCACTTCCCACTTTTCACTTCCCACTTTTCACTTCCCACTCCTTCTCCTCACCTTCGCCACCCTCCTCGTCCTCACCCCCGAATTCATCTATTTACGCGACCAGTTCGGCTACCGCATCAACACCGTCTTCAAGTTCTACTATCAAGCATGGATATTATTCAGCCTCGTCGCGTCCTTCAGCGTAGCTACGCTGCTGCAAAAACTGAATTTCAAAGCCAATATCGCCTTTCGCATCCTCATCGGACTGGTCATTTTCGCGGGACTTCTCTACCCCGCCTTTGGCTTGCTCACCAAGACCAATAACTTCAAACCGACCTTTGGTTTCAACCTCAACGACTTTGACCGCTTCCAGCGCGAAAACCCGGATGACGCCGCCGCCATCCAATTCCTACTCACCGCTCCCGGCGGCATCGTCGCTGAAGCCATCGGCGACGGATACAGCGCCTACGGACGCGTCTCCATGTACACCGGCTTGCAGACCGTCCTCGGCTGGCCCGGTCACGAAGCCCAATGGCGCGGAAGTTACGCTCTGCAAGGCACACGTCGCGAAGACATCACCCGCCTGTACACCACC
>JAUXWL010000463.1 GCA_030680155.1 Anaerolineales bacterium | reverse complement strand
CTAGACGATGGGGGCGCTTGTGCTGAGCTTGTCGAAGCAGGCGGGCTGTATTCTATCACCCTGAATTTGAAACGTCAACAAAAACATGCAATTCCTTCGGTCCATGTACGCCGATGGTCAGTGTCATTTCGATGTCGGCTGTGCGCGAAGCTCCCGTGATGAAGACGGCGTTTTTATTTTTGACCAATTCCATCGCATCAGGCAGGGATGGCAGGATGTCTTCGGATTTCAAGACTGCGATATGGATTTCAGGCAGCAGCGACCCAAGCAACCCTTCATCCGCTTCGAGGATCGACCCGGTATCTGCCAGCCCAACCCGAGCCTTTGTCACGCCGACGGTGATCTGCGGGTCGGCTTCGTAGGTGAATGTGATGTCCGCCTTTTGTAAAAGGGATTCGTCAAGCACATTGGGCTGCAAGTGGATTTTCTTAATACTTTTCGATATTAGAAATTCGATGATTGATTGGGTGACATCGTCCGTTTGATAGACGTTGCCGGAGAGGGCGGTGAGTTCAGAGGTAAATTGGGTTATCAAGTTCGCAGGTTTGAAGGCTGAAACGTTGGCTGGTTGTTGAGTATCGGCGGAAATGTTTTGCGGCTCAATCTCCCTATTCCCTATTCTCGATTTCCCATTCCCAAACCTCTCCCGAAACGTCTTCCCCGCGAATCGTGGCAAATCCTTGCTGTAGCCCCAGCCTGTGAACGCGGGCAGACGCATCCACGGTGAGCGGGGGGAGAGGAGATGAGACGTCAGCGAGGCGAATTTTTGAGAGAGGGCAAACAGCCTCGGCTGAGTCGCGAGGCGGGTGTAGATTTGCAAGCCGAGTTTGGTTGTCCACGTCAACCCCGCGCCGCCACTGGTCACTGATAACTGATCACTGTCCACTGCCCCCGCTCTTACGCGCGTCAGCAATTTCGGCAGGTCAATATCCACGGGACAGGCATCCTTGCACGCGCCGCACAGGGACGAGGCTTGCGCGAGTTGGACGAAATTTTCACCGAGCAAGCCCGGCGAAACGACCGAGCCGATGGG
>JAUXWL010000450.1 GCA_030680155.1 Anaerolineales bacterium | reverse complement strand
TCCCCGGCGCAAGATTTCCTCGGAAAAACGCCGCCGGGGACGGCGGCTTGAGCGCATCATGTACGGTAGAGAAAAACAACAAAGAAGGGACACAGCGCCGCTGTGTCCCTTCTTTGTTATCGTTTCAGCGTTCTGTATTTCACCCGATGCGGGGTGAGGTCTTTTCCAAACTTCTCTTCCATCATCGTTTCGTAATCGGATCAGCTGCCGATGTACATCCTGGCAATGAACTCTCCTTCGAAGGCAGTGCAGATGCGATCAAGGAGGCGCAATCACGGGGTAAAATCAATCAGCCAGACATTTTCCAGCAGGGTGGTCTTTGTTCCAGTGGCGGGATCGTAACGGACCAGATCGAAATTGTAATCAGCATCCGTGCGATATAGCCAGCAAACAACGGATCCATCTTCAAGAAGGTCGGGACAAGAATCACTATATTCCAGGTTCACATCCTCCCATGTCTGAGCGGCGAATGTTTTGTGAGAGTACACAGAATAGAAGCTTCGATAGGCGTCCTTATCACCTGACACAGAGGCAGTTAAATTGACGAGGATGCCAGTATCCAGGAATTTGACAGTTGGGGGGAGGAATTCTTCCAGTCCGGGGTCGACCGGCATATCAAAGAGCGGACGGTCGGCGACCGCATCGTAGACGAAGAACGAAGTCTGGTCGGCAGACCGCAAGAGCATGTATCGTCCATCGTCCGAGACATTGCGGGTGTAGATCCCCACGAGGCGCGCCTGTCCATCGGGAGTGAGGCGAAAGAGCGGAATATCATCTCCAGCCAGATCGGGATATGTCTCAACAATGGCAGGTGTGTCTGATAGACCGGCATAAGGCTTGCCAGCCAACAACAAACTTTGATCCGGTAACCATTGACCGACATCACGGTAGAAAGTACCGAACTCGATCGTCCAGGGAAAGTGGTAGGTGAGTTCAGCCTCATTTCCGAATGGCGATATCAACTTGATCTCGCAGTCATCCACGCAGTCGAGCGGATATACAATACCCTTGCCATCCCTCAGGGGACGAAACGTCAGCGACTCATCCGTAAGATCTTTTTGATTTCCGTCGAGATCCTGAATGAGGTTTGCGTAGTATAAATACCACATGTCACCTTGAGGCGAAGCGTAGATGAAGTACGATGAACCAGTCGTTGTGAAAAGTGTCCGCGCTTCGCCAGTGACCATATCCAATTCACGGATGTCCATTTTTGCCCGGTCGCCGTTCAGGTAACGCAGATAGCGACCGTCCGGAGAGGCATGGACCCAGGCACGGCTGTCACTGTAGGAGCCGCGGGTGACCGACTCATCGATCAGTTTGGCGGTGAGTGCTGTTAAATCTACGAGGAAAATGGGACCCCGATCGGGCAGGATATGGCTACTGCCATCCGTCACATAAGAGAAGAGAACGTGATCCTCATAGGCGGCAATGATCGCACGGCTGGATTGCCAGGATTCTGTGTTGAAATAAAAAGGGTCGGAAGGAAGCGCAATCTTTTGCATCGCATCCGGCGTGAGAAGATAGAGGCGCAGGTCATTATTGGAATCCATGAAGAGCAAGGCGCGCTCATCGTCAATGGAAAGATAGGATGTATTTTCATTTTCTGAGGGATCGAGAGCGCCGATCTCGCGTCTCTCGCCGAATTGGTTCACCGCAACGAGCTTTGCCGCATCCAGGTCGACCGCCCAATACCAATGCGGAGAAGACGGCACGGGAGTGGCGGTCTCTGTGTTTTCCACAGGGACAACCTCCTCCACAGGCTGAAAGGTAGAGGCTGAACCAGCTTGTTCTGTAGGTAATGAGGTGGATGTGGCAGGACTCGCACAGGCGGACAGAAATATGATCATTGCAAATAACAGGGATGCGATTCGTTTCATGATTCCTCATTTTGTAGGTAAAACAAAAAGGCGGACAGACGGTCCGTCCGTACTTTTATATGTCGTTGCGAGGAGCCCGTAGGGCGACGAAGCAATCTCCTACACTACGAGGGGATTGCTTCGGGCGAAAGAGCATCGCCCTCGCAACGACATGGCTCTTATTTATCGTTTCAAGGTTCTATACTTCACACGATGCGGTTGTAAATCTTTCCCAA
>JAUXWL010000438.1 GCA_030680155.1 Anaerolineales bacterium | reverse complement strand
GCGCCCGTTCCACACAAGCCCGCTCCTGACCATCCCTGGCGCACCTTCTCGCTTTCAAAAAAAAGTAGAAATGTCCCCGCCCCGCGGGGCGGGGACATTTCTATCTTGGAAAATGGGTGACATTTCTACTTTGGGCTAACATATCAGAAATAAGGAAATTCTCCAAATCTATTCTCCGTTGTATCTTGCTGTCAATATGGGGCAATTCGTGCCATTCGCGATCTCCGCTGTC
Organism: Anaerolineales bacterium; assembly: GCA_030680155.1. Taxonomy (GTDB): domain Bacteria; phylum Chloroflexota; class Anaerolineae; order Anaerolineales; family Villigracilaceae; genus Villigracilis. The sequence continues at coordinate 2,270 of JAUXWL010000438.1, read as the reverse complement.
ACATTGGGGGAATACATCTGCCTCAACGAATGCACGCTGTACGATGACCCCATGCACAACAGGTCATAATTGCCTTCCCGCGACTCTGCAAAAATTTCCTCCACCACATTCCCCTGCCGGCCTCGTACCGTTGTGTGCAGTCCAGCCGCCTGGGCGACATCCAATGCAATCCGCAAACTTTTCCCAATTGGCGTATCCGTCTCTTCGGGATGCCGCCAGTTCTCCTGCAAAGCTCTCGCAGTCGGATAATCGAAATCAATGGGCGGGACAACATTAAGCAGGGTGATCTCAGCCTGGCATTTCGCTGCAATTTGTACGGCCAGGTCTTCAGCGGCAACTTCGTAACCAAGCCCTCCAATGCAGATCAAGATTCTTTTGAGCGGTAATCTCAACTCAGGCACATACAGGATCGGCTGTTTGATCTCTTCGAGAAAATGACGGATGGACCGTCCGCTCAACAAATGACGGATTGTCGGGCGTCCAAGCTTTCCAAGGACGACAATGACATCTGCTTGATTCGCCCGCTGCGGAATCAATTCATCCGCGCTTCCATTCTGGACCTCGAGCCTGTATTCTGCTCCGTTTAGCTGGAACACGCCTGTGGCATAAGCGAAGACCTCCTCCAGTGGATGGTGAGTCTCATCAATTGCGCCGGGGCTTGGGTTTTCGTTCACGCCCAGAAGCGTGATTTTCGAACCGAGCGTCTTTGCAAGCCATGCGCCATACTCGATGGACTGCCATGTCCCTTTGAAGCCGTTGGTTGGAATGAGAATTTCAGGAGTCATTGTTTCCTACCGATAGATGAATAGTCCGAGCATACCCGCGCCAATCAGAACATACTGCGGCGGGATATTAAATAAGACCAGGGCAATGAAACTCAACACGGCGATCAGCACGGCGCGCCACTTAATCGATCGTTTTCCACCAGACGGGAATAACTGCCACGCCACGATTGCCAGCAGTACACCCACCGCCGGTCCCATGCCCTTGATAAAGCCTTTCATCCATACCTGTCCTTCAATTTGGACGAGGATAAAAGCCGCAACAAACATAAGCACCGTAGGCGGGATGATCGCGCCCAACAGGGCGGCCAGCAGCCCGGGTACGCCGCCGGAGGAATACCCGATGAACATCGCCAGTTTTAACGCCTCACTGCCCGGTACCAGGTTGGCGAACCCGACTGCTTCCACGAATTTCGACTCGGTCATGATCTTGCCGACCGTCTCCTTGTACAACAATCCAATGGACGTGGGACCGGCTGTCGTCAGCAGGTTGACCTTCAGGAAGATCCAGAACAGCCGCATATCCACGATGAATTTCGGGCGGGGTTTCAATTCGGCTGCGGTTTTTTCGGAGGGAGGCAGTGTGCTCATTTGAATAGAAATATCCCGGCAATGCCTGCCGCCAATAGAACCAATGGCGCTGGGGCGTTCTTCACCAATGCGATCAGGCTGATGACGCCTAACGTAATGACCTTCCAGTCGATCTCCCCGCCGGCGTTGAACATTTTCCATGCCACGGTTAGGATGAGCACAGCAACCGCGGGGGTGAGTCCCTCCACAAATCGGCTGATCCACGCCTCGCGCTGGAAGCGGTGAAGCACCAATACCACGCCCAACATGAGCGCCGTCGGCGGGAGGATGGCGGCAGTCAATGAGACAAGTCCACCAGGCATGCCAGCCACCATATACCCGACGAACATGGCCAACTGCAAGGCGTCGCTGCCCGGCAGCAGGGTCGAAAGCCCCACCGCCTGCACGAACTGTTCATCGGTTAGGAAAAGCCCCACCGTTTCGTTGTACAACAACCCGACGGATGCCGACCCCGAAGTGCTCAGCAGGTTGACCTTTAGGAATATCCAGAAGAGGGTAAAGAGAGTGTCCATGTAGAAAAGTCGTTTTGGCGGTCGGTTTGGATGCGTAAGTCTATCATGCAATGAATTCCACTTCTACTGCGTATTGAGAGTGTGTGTACGCAAAGGTTGTCAGTGGCAGTCGCTCAAGCCGCCGTACCCATATCTGGGCATACATCCTCGGCGGCGTTTTGCGAGGGAAACCCTGCGCCGGGGAAAGTGCCCAGAATGGGTACGGCGCAGGGAGCAAATTGCCTGACATGTTTTGCATGCACACTTAAGAGTCTGCGGTGTACCCGACGTTTTGTTACAATCGTACTACAATGACTGGACGGCTATGAAAAAAATATTCCCCATCATTATCCTCTTTCTCGGCGTGATCGTGGTTTTCCTTAGTTTCGACGAACTTGAATCCACC
>JAUXWL010000437.1 GCA_030680155.1 Anaerolineales bacterium | reverse complement strand
TCGCATCATCATTGACCTTGTCATCAATCACACCTCCAGCAAACATCCGTGGTTCCAGAAGGCGCAAACCCCAGGCAATGAATACTACAGTTGGTACAAGTGGAAAGACTCCGATCCGGGCACGCTCGGTCCGTGGGGCGCACCTGCCTGGTACAAAGCCAGCAATGGGCAGTATTACTACGCCATTTTCTGGGACGGCATGCCCGACCTGAACTACGATACCCCTGCCGTGCGCGAAGAAGTGAACAAGATCACCTCCTTCTGGCTGAACGATGTCGGCATAGACGGCTTCCGTCTCGACGCCATCCGCTACCTTTCCGAAGACCAGAAACTCGCCGACTCCGACTCGAACCTCGCCTATCTGGAAGAATGGGGCACATACTATCGCAGCGTAAATCCGCAAGCCTTCACCGTCGGCGAAGTGTGGACGGATAACGCCAACGTCAAAAAATATACAAACACCAACACCATGCTCGACTCGGCGTTCAACTTCGATCTTTCCAACGCCATTCTCAAATCGCTCAACGAAAGCAACAACACAGGCTTGCGCTTCGTCCTGCAAACCACCCTGCGCGATTTTCCCGAGCAGGATAACTCCAACTTCATCACCAATCACGACATGCCGCGCATCATGAACCAGTTCGGCGCGGACAAGATCGAACGCAACAAAGTCGCCGCGTCCATTCTGCTTACTGCGCCAGGCATCCCCTTCCTCTATTACGGCGAAGAGATCGGCATGAGCGGCACCAAGCCAGATGAACTCATCCGCACACCGATGCAGTGGTCAGCGGAGGAAGGCGCGGGTTTCACCACCGTCAAGCCGTGGCAGGCGGCCAATGCCGATTACACCGAGATCAATGTCGCGGCACAGGAGGGTGACCCCAACTCTCTGCTCGAACACTACCGCGCGCTCATCCAACTCCGCAACGAACATCCCGCTTTGAGAGTAGGCAAAACATTGGTCGCTGAATCAAACTCGAATAAGGTGGTGGCGTACCTTCGTCAAAGTGCGGATGAAACCCTGCTGATCCTTATCAACATCGACGACAAACCCATCACCGATTTCACCATCACCCTCACCTCAGGTCCGCTCGCGGGTGAATACACACTCACCTCCCTGCTCGGCGATGCCGCCTTCCCAAACATTCAAGCCAGCGAAAAAGGCGGCTTCGAAAAGTACGCGCCCATTGCCGAGCTGCCGCCCTACAGCGCCTACGTCATTCAGTTGAACAAATAAGAAGAATACACGGAGCGCGGACTTCAGTCCGCAAGGACCATGCAGACTAAAGTCTGCACTCCGATTTTTAGGATAGAAACTAAAGGTAAACATGGAAGATTTTATTTTTGGAACACTCGCCACGGATGAATCGCGCCTCAAGCATTTGATCAAGATCCACGGCGGCGTGACGCACAACCACAACCGCCTCCCACGCGACCCGCAGCCTGGTCAG
>JAUXWL010000426.1 GCA_030680155.1 Anaerolineales bacterium | reverse complement strand
CATCCTGCAATTTTAAATTGCTCAACGCGGCTTGGATGTTTTCGTACACCGCGCCCGCTTGTCCCAACGTGGGCATTTCAACGGGCAGGCTGTCGCGTAATGCAGGCGGCATATCCCGACCCAGCCAGGGCGCGAACAAATTCAAACTGCGCTGCATGTCCTGCAAACTATGATGCAGCAAGTCGAGATAAAGTTGGAGTTCGACTAGGGATTCGCGCTGGAGATTGGGATGACTCTCAAGCAATTCGATTAAGCGATTCGAGACTCTTTCCCAGCCCTCGCCTGAGAGCCAGACGATGGTTTTTGTCCACGCTGATGGCTGGTTCTGGATGGCGCTGACGCGCTCGTAAATGCTGGTCAATTCAACTTCAAAAGATTCAAGGGAAGCATGTGGATTATTTTTTTCGAGCGCTTGCAATGTCTCTGCCAGAATATCCAAAATGACGAGCAGCCCCTGCCAGCGATTTTCTCCCAACAGCGGCGCATCTTTCAAAGCTAGGCAACCCTGCCTGAGCGTGATTAGACACGCCGCCAGGTTTCCGCTATCCACCGTGGAGATATAGTGCGGCGGAAGCGCCGTCATCGTTTGCGAGTCGTACCAGTTCAGCAGGTGTCCGCGATAATGTTCCAGCTTGTCCATGTTCTCGAACGTTGAGCGCAAACGGACGGACAGTTCAGCCAATCCCATGTAACCGAAATCATACGCCGATAACGTGGAGACGAGGAACAGACCGATATTGGTCGGCGTGGTGTAGTGCGCCACGTTGCCGCGCGGCGACTCTTGATAATGGTCGGGCGGCAGCCAATGGTCATCGGGTCCAGCGAATTGTTCAAAGAATGCCCAGGTGCGCCGCGCCAAACGCCGCACCTGTCTGCGCTGAGTCTCCGTGAGCGGCGCGGTGACATGGGTCACAGGCTGGCTGATAACATAGGCGATTTGCGGCGCGACAAGCCAGGCAACCAGAAAAGGAAAGGCAACCCAAAGAGCGCTTGGGTTGAAAATGACAACAGCCGCCCCTAGCAGAATAGCGAAAATCAAAGACGCCGACATTTCGCCCCAGATTTCGTATTGCGCCTTCGACCTAAACGACCTTGCTGTGTTCGCCGCCGTTGTCCATTGCAACAAATTTCTTCTAGCAATGAGCAGACGAATTAGCGTTGTGCTGATCGCTCCCAACATAAGCAGCGCTTCATAAGGCAGAAAAAGAACAGCAAGCGCCCAACGCGTGAGCGGAAGTTGGCTGGTCTTGAGAATTTGTTTAAGTGTCAGCTTTCCGATATTGTGGATACCGTGCTGAAAAGTTTGCACAAAAATTGGCAGAACGGAAGGTAGAAAAACTAAAATAGTCCAGACCCAGGTTGAGCCAGGCAGAAAGAGCCAGCCAGCGGCAAGCAGCAACAGCAGCGTGGGCGGCAAAAGACTGCGCCGCAGATTGTCGAAAATTTTCCAAAGATTGATGGCGGTCAGGCGGTTGAGAGCCGTTCCGCTTTGAGTGTGGACAACGGGGAATAACCACGGAAGCAACTGCCAGTCGCCGCGAATCCAACGGCGCAGTCGGCGGGCGTACACCAAATAGCGCGACGGGTATTCTTCATATAAAGTAATATCC
>JAUXWL010000419.1 GCA_030680155.1 Anaerolineales bacterium | reverse complement strand
TCGGCAGAAAAATTGATCGAAATTCCAGCATTTAATCCGGCCCTACGGTATTCGGAACATTCTCTTAATGCCGTATGAAAAACCCATAGTGTGAGCTTAGGCATGAGCGCTGTACCTTCCGCAACCTGTATTAACCTGAATATTGCATAAATAGGACAAATAACGATTCAAGTATTTGATATAATGTGAATTATAAAAGAATTGATTCGTAAAAAATGTCTAAAACTACTCGCTCTTCTGCCAATTCTACCCCAGAACAACTCTGCTTTAATTCCATTCCTGGCTTCACAGTTCGCGCCGACTTTGCCGGAGGGGAGCTCTCCTCTGATTTTGGTGCCGTGGTACTGGATGCAGTCGATCATCGAATTGGTCTGATTGATCGCCTGACTGCGGCGATTTCCGACCCGCGCGATGCGCGCTATATTACTCACCCCCTGCGGGATTTGCTGAAACAGCGCGTATTTCAGATCGCCTCAGGTTATGAAGACGGTAACGATGCTGATACCTTGCGCGCCGACCCGCTGTTCAAGCTAGCGGCAGGACGCACACCGCTGGAAACCGATAATCTGTTGGCTTGTGGCGCAACGCACTCCCGCCTGGAGGGATCGCTGCGCCGCAGTGACATCTATCGTACAGCCAAAGCATTGATCGAACAATTTGTCGCCACTTACAACGAGGCGCCGGGCAGCATCACGCTGGATATTGATCATACCGATGATGCTGCGCACGGCCAACAGGAGCTTATCTTTTACAATCATCACTATGGGCACTATTGCTACCTGCCACTGCTGGTGTTCGAGGCTGAGTCAGGAGCCTTGGTAACTTCCGTGCTGCGCCCCGGCAAGCGCCCGGCGGGTGTCGAGAATGCCATGATCATGAAGCGAGTGCTGCATGCTTTGCGCCAGTACTGGCCGCATACCCATATCTTGCTGCGCGGCGACGGGCATTTCTCCAATCCGGAGCTGATGAAGTTGATCAGTGAAATTGGCAATGCCGATTTCATCTTTGGCTTGGGCGGCAACGCCGTGTTGTCCGCCAAAGCTGAGGGACTGATGAAGAATGCACGCGGTCATCTCGCGCTGCATCAGTCGATGGCAGCTCAAGGGATTGGGCCGGTCGTGTCGTCAGTGCGCCTGTTCGGTGAATTCGACTATGCTGCCAAGTCCTGGCCGCAAGCGCATCGTGTGGTGCTCAAGGCCGAGGTGCTGGCGGGGAGCAACGGGCTGTCAGCCAAAGATAATCAGCGTTACGTGGTTACGTCGCTACGCAATCCCACTGCCAGCGCACTCTACCAGCAGGTGTATTGCCAGCGCGGACAAGCGGAGAATTGGATCAAACAAATGAAGGCCGATTTGAAGTCAGATCGTACCTCGGCTTCAAGCTTCCTCGCTAACTTTGCACGCCTATTACTGACGGCCGCAGCTTATGTCCTGCACCAGCAGTTGCGCGTTTTGGGCTTGCACGATACCGAACTGGCGAGCGCACAGCCAAGGACAGTCATCCTTTCGCTGTTCAAGATTGCTGTACGTGTCAAACAGTACAAAGACCGGGTACTGCTACACCTGCCTAGCGCCTGTCCGGTCAAGGCGCTACTGGCAAAAGTCTGTCAACGACTCGTTTCAGCCCGCAGGAAATCTGCCATGCCGGCCTCTCCATAACCCGGCACGTCTGGCTCACGAGACGACGCCACTTCCCTTTCCAATAACCAGTTCACGCTCAACCTTGTCACTAGGGGTAGGGGAGATATCGCCTGAAAATCAAAAAAATAGGGGAACAGCAACAAAAATGTTTGACGGAAAGTTTATGCAAAGTTCGGGTTAATTGTTCATCGAGCACAAGGCTGATATCAGCAGGTCAGCTCAGTTGGTTTTTCATAATAGTTCTCTATAGTGGACCCTCCTTTCAGGACAGTAAATTAAGATGGTATCCTGCTGAAAAAGGAGCAGGAAATGACGGGAGTAAAGCGAAAGAATTTTACGAGTGAATTGAAGGCTAATTCCAATTC
>JAUXWL010000414.1 GCA_030680155.1 Anaerolineales bacterium | reverse complement strand
TCGGAGGTTCAAATCCTCTCGCCCCGACAGCAGTACGACAAAACGTCCTACCGGGAGGACGTTTTTTTGTTTAACAAGAAATATAGGCGTCCGTTTCCCCATTGAGGGGATGGTACAAGTCCTCTCGCCCCGACAGCAGTACGACAAAACGTCCTACCGGGAGGACGTTTTTTTGTTTAACAAGAAATATAGGCGTCCGTTTCCCCATTGAGGGGATGGTACAAGTCCTCTCGCCCTGACAGCAGTACGAAGAACCGCCCTATCGGGAGGACGGTTTTATTTTTTAACTCCCCTTACGCAAAAATGTTTTTCTCAGGCAAATCTTCTTTCTGCCCGCGCCGCTGAATCATTTCCCGTACCGCCTTTCCTCGAAAACCATCAAATATAAGCGGGCGTTAACTTCCCTGGTGATTACCCACATTTCTTTCGTCCGCTAATTTCAGGGAAGAAAACCAAACCTCAGCCGCGAATTCCACGAATTTTCGCAAATTGGTTTTAAAAATCTGCGTGAATTAGCGAAATTCGCGGCAAAATGCTCTCATCCTTGCCCTATGCAGACTTGTGGGTAATCACCAAACTCACCTCTTGACAAAATAGAACAAGAGTTCTAAAATCTCCCTTAGGTTTAGAACACCCGTTCTATATTATTCGACAAGGAGGTCGAAATGACAAATTACCGTCACAATCCGCTTGGAGGTGGTTTGAGAAACCTGTGGAACAGCATCGTCCACAACCGCCAATTCAACCGAGGCGCGGCATGGGGCGCCATGATCATCGCCGCCCTGCTCGCCTTCGAGATATTCAACTTCAGCACCACCCAGTACGCCCTCAATGACATGCTCGGGAACCTCGCCTTCGCAGGCTTCAAATGGTCCACCATCCTCGCGATTGCCTTCTGCGGCATCGACTTTGCAGGCATCGCCCGCATCTTCACTCCCGAACAGGGACGTGACGAGCCAGCCGAAGTCTACTACCTTTTTGGCGCCTGGGTGCTTGCGGCAGGTTTCAACGCCATGCTTACCTGGTGGGGTGTCTCGGTTGCCATTGCCAACAATGGCAACATTCAGGGAACCACAGCCATCAGTTCTGCCACCCTTACCCAGGTTGTACCGATCTTCGTCGCCGCCATGGTTTGGCTGGTGCGCCTGCTGATCATTGGCACCTTCTCGCTCGCGGGCGACCGCCTGTTCACCACCGCGCAGGCCGGGCAGAATTCCCATCCGCGCCAGTACAATCCGCCGCCACAGCCTCGCCAAACCTACCAGGCTCCCACCCCGCGCTCGGCAGGCTCCTACAACCAGTCAGCCAGTTCCTATAACCAGCCGACCAACCAACCCGTATTGCGCCCCGCTTCGCAGATCAACCGCCCCGTCAACACCAACACAGCCGCCAACAACTTCCGTCCTGCGCCAAAGCCTGTGCAATCCCAACAGACTTCCTTCATCCCGCCTGAGCCCACCTATCACCCGGTCTCCTATGAAGCCCGCAACAACGCCGAGGGCGGTGACCGCCGTTACGACGCGTAGAACAACAGCGACATGAATCCCCTGCGGGGACAAGTTATCGCGCCACAACCTATTTCGAGCCCGGTCTTATAGACCTGGAAAAGAGAACCTACACATGCCCCGCGCTCGCACAACAAAAACCTATCAGCACGTTACGCGAGCCGCTCCCTTGGAAGATGAAGGGAGCGGCTGTTTATCTGGTTTTGCCATCGTACCTCTTACTGTTATCCTCATCAGCCTGTTCCTCGCCTCCTTCGCCTGGAAAATCACCCCGCTTCCCACAAGCTCATCCGCTGAAATCATTCAAGCGCCAATTTTGGATCCAACGCCCGTTTCCAACCCTACAGGCATTTCCCCCATCTTTCGCAGGGAAGTCCTCTACTGGGCTGATTCGATCTCAGAGTGGGCGTCCGCTTCGGGACTCAACCCGAACCTGGTTGCCACCATCATGCAGATCGAATCCTGTGGCGACCCGCGTGCCGTCTCCAGCGCCGGAGCCATGGGGTTGTTCCAGGTCATGCCGTATCACTTCCTCGCATCCGACAATCCCTACAGCCCCAATACCAACGCCGCCCGCGGACTTGCCTACCTCGTCCGCTCGCTGGAGACCGCCAATGGAGATGCCCGCCTTGCGATGGCAGGTTACAACGGCGGCATCGGCGTCATCCCGCGCGGCGAATGGACCTGGTCCGCGCAGACTAGGCGCTACGTCCACTATGGCGCGCCCATCTACAACGACGCCGTCAGCGGCGTTGAATTCAGCAATGCCTTGAATGAATGGTACACGAAATACGGGGTCAGTCTTTGTAAACAAGCCAGCAAACGATTGGGCTTGCCTTAATCCCCCCAATTTTCGTATCATCTCAATAATTTGGGGTGAACTCCCAGACCCTAAAGGTTTTTCTGTCAGATTGGGTACTTTGCTGGCAAAATACGCTGTTCGACAAGATAATTTGGCCAGCGAGGGAAACCTTTAGGGTCTCCGCCCCTGTTT
>JAUXWL010000412.1 GCA_030680155.1 Anaerolineales bacterium | reverse complement strand
CTAGCGCAAATCTGGCGGTAGCCTGCCCTGAGCTTGTCGAAGGGAGACCGCCAATTACGCGCTTTCGTGAAGTACTGATAATCAGCAATATTCAGATATCATCGAGGAGAAGAAAACATGACTCTTGAAAATTATCTGGCGGAAGCCGGCGCTCTCGCCGGGTTGGCCGGTATACTGGCGGGCTTTTCACTTTCCGCAGTGGTGCAGCTATTGAGCGCGGGCGAAAAAACCAGGTTGGAAACGGCGGAGGTTGTCATCTTCTCAGCCGCGTCGGTAATGTTCCTGTATACGCTGATCGTGGCTGTCCTGTCCTTTTCCGCAGCCGCCGAACTGAACAGGATCCCAAATGAACTGGATAATTTGAACGTGGGCGGGTTTTTGATCCTGTGCGGCGCGATTTATGTTTTCCTGACAGGCATCGGAGTGGCTGGATGGATCCGCTCGAAAATAGCCGGGGTACTCACCACGTTCTTTGCGCTTCTTTCGATGTGCATGGTCTCATATGCGCTTGTCAGTGTGCTGTCGCTGTTTACATAGAAAAACATCCCGCCAGTATGACCGGCGGGATGTCCAGGAGAATGCGCCTGGCAAGCGCAGATTCTTAAGGCATATTTTGTCCGTCCATGCCGGAGCCGCCCATATCCGCGGCGTCCTTCACGGGGACGGTCAGGGTAATATCCCCGCTGTTTTTGAAATGCAGGGTAAGCGTGAGACTGTCGCCCACATTCAAATCCTGTTTGAGGCCGATCAGCATGATGTGATAACTGCCAGGCTTAAGTTCCAGCATTTTCTTCGCAGGGATGGCAACCGCCTCCTGCTTCATCATCTGCATCACGCCATCCGCGCCCATTTGGCTAAGGTGGACTTCCACCGCAGTCGCGGCATCGGATGAAGCCCCAATCAATTCAACGTCCTGCGCCGTGCCATTTACCAGCATCATGTATGCGGCACTGGTGCCGTCCTTCATACCCGTCCGCGCCCAGGCGTCCTTTGCTTCCACGGCGGCATTCATCGGCGCGCCACATGCAGAAAACAATAACATCCCCGCCAAAACAAACATCAAAAACCTTTTCATATCGCTCCATTCCTCCAGTTTGAAAATTTCTGAATTACGCGCCGCTTGTGCGCATCATTCCATGCAAATAGTGAACAGCGTGCTCCATGGTCGCCAGCGTTCCCCCAAACCCCTTTTGGAATTTTTCCGCATCCGCCTGCGATCCAAAACTGAGAATGC
>JAUXWL010000411.1 GCA_030680155.1 Anaerolineales bacterium | reverse complement strand
CGGCAGTCGCTCAAGCCGCCGTACCCATATCTGGGCATACATCCTCGGCGGCGTTTTGCGAGGGAAATCCTGCGCCGGGGAAAGTGCCCAGAATGGGTACGGCGCAGGGAGCAAGTCACCTGACATGGTTTGCTTGCACACCCTAAAAACCGCTCACTAGACAATCATCCCTCCCTCGGCTAAACTTACGCCATTCTGCATCGGAGGCAAACACATGGATTTCCATACAACAGATAACGCCGCCACTCGGCGCATTGCCGCGCTCAAAGCCCGCGTGGACACAATGAAAGAACACGATCTTTATTTCTACAACCAACCTGTGGAAGAGATTTTGGACGGAGCGAAGGTTCGTGTGAAGGGACGCACGATGGGAATGTACGCCTCCTACTCGTACCTGGGGCTGGTCAATCACCCACGCATTAACGAAGCCGCGAAAAAAGCCGTAGACCAATGGGGCACGGGCACAAACGGAGTCCGCACCCTGGCTGGGACATTAACCCTGCACAACGAACTCGAAGAAACCATCGCGAATTTCAAGCACACCGAAACCGCCATCACCTACACATCCGGCTACGTCACCAACCTGACCGTCATCTCCACCCTGATGGGCCGCGGCGACTACGTGTTCTCAGACAAGATCAACCACGCCTCCATCGTGGACGGCTGTTTGATGTCTGGCTCGGAGTTCCGCCGCTTCCGTCACAAAGACATGGATCATCTCGAAGGCTTGCTCAAGAACGCGCCTTCGGATGTCGCCAAACTCGTCATCGCCGACTCAGTCTTCAGCATGGACGGCGACATCATCGACCTGCCCAGGATCGTGGAGTTGAGCAAAAAATACAACGCCTGGCTGATGATCGACGAAGCTCACTCGGTAGGTGTCCTGGGCGAACGCGGCACAGGCATCGAAGAACATTTTGGCATGGGCGATGTGATCGACATCAAGATGGGCACGCTCAGCAAGACCATCCCTTCGGTGGGCGGATACGTGGCCGGCAAAAAGGAATTGATCGATTACCTGCGTCACGGCAGCCGCGCGTATATCTTCTCTGCGGCGCTGCCGCCCGCGCAAGCCGCCGCCGCCAATGAATCCTTCAAGGTCATTTTGGACGAACCCTGGCGCATCCAGCGTTTAAATGAAAACACAAAGCAATTCATCGGCGGGCTGAAAAACATGGGCTTCGATACCATGCTGACCGAAACTGCCATCGTCCCCGTGCTGTGCGGCACGGACGAACGCGCCTTCGCCCTCACCAAGTACTGCCAGGATAATGATGTGTTCGTTCTGCCCGTGGTCTCCCCCGCTGTGCAGGAAGGCTTGTCCCGCCTGCGATCCACGGTCACAGCCGCGCACGAACCTGCGGATATCGAGCACGCCATGCAGATCATCTACGAAGCGGGGAAGAAAATGGGGATGGTGAAGTAGTCAGTTAGTCAGTTAGTCAGTTAGTCAGTTGGTCAATTGGTCTGATAGTTGGAAGTGGAAAATCGCTCATCGGTGGATGGGCGATTTTTGTTTGGGCGGAGAAAATGTCGGGGTGGTGAAACAGGCATGGGCGGAGTCTGAAGCGTTTATTCATCCTGATAATTTCTGATGAATGGCTATAACACTTTTCTAACATAGGCTGTGTACAATCTCGTTAACCTCAAAAGGAGATAGCGATGAAATGGCAAATTAAGTTGGGAACCTTTGCGGGAATTGATGTGTTCATTCACACCACGTTCCTGCTGTTAATTGGCTGGCTTGGATACACGTATTGGCTGGAGCATCAGAATTGGACCGAAGTGTTGAAGGGGATCGGTTTCATTCTCACGCTTTTTCTGTGTGTGATCCTGCATGAATATGGGCACGCGTTGACAGCGCGCAAATATGGAATCAAGACCCGCGATATTACCATCTACCCCATCGGCGGCGTGGCGCGGCTGGAGCGCATGCCGGAGAAACCGATCGAGGAATTATGGGTGGCGTTGATGGGACCCGCTGTGAACGTGGTCATTGCGGCGGGGCTGTATGCGTATCTTTTCTTAACCTCGGGTTTGGTTCCGCTCACTGAGTTGAGTGTTGCCTCGGGCAGTTTTATCGAGCGCATCATGGTCATCAATATCATCCTGGTGCTATTCAACCTGCTCCCCGCTTTCCCCATGGACGGCGGACGCGTGCTTCGCGCAGTGCTGGCGATGAATATGGAGTACGTCCGCGCGACACAGATCGCCGCGAATGTGGGGCAGGGTTTTGCATTTTTACTTGGGTTCATTGGCTTGTTCGGCAATCCGTTCCTGCTCTTCATTGCCCTCTTTGTGTGGATCGGCGCTTCGCAGGAAGCCAGCATGGTACAAATGAAGAACGCCCTCAGCGGAATCCCTGTTGGGCGCGCAATGCTGACCGAGTACCAATTCCTTTCGCCGCGAGACCTGCTTTCGCGCATGTCGCAATTGATATTGGCGGGTTCTCAACATGACTTCCCTGTGATTGACGATGACCGCATCGTTGGCGTCGTCACCCGTGATGACTTTCTCGCCGCCCTCACCGAGCACGGACAGAACATCGCCGTTTCGGCTGTGATGAAAAAAGACCTCCCCGAAGTGGACTCCCATGAAATGGTAGAGACCGCGCTCATGCGCATCCAGGAGTCGGGCGTACCTGCTTTACCTGTCACCCATGCGGGGCGGCTGGTCGGCATCATCACCAACGAAAACATCACCGAATACCTCATGATCCGCTCCGCGCTGAAAATGCAGCGAGTGGTATAAATGGAATATAGGTAATTACTCAGTCGTCATTGCGAGCCGCCGCTTTTGCTCTTTGGCGGCGAAGCAATCTCAACCTCAGTGTAGGGATTGCTTCGGGCAAGAACAAGAACGCCCTCGCACGCGTGCCTGCGCACGGTACAGGCAATGACGATGGCTGAGTAGTTACGAATATAGAAAATAAATAACGGACAAAAAATTTCAACCACGGAGACCACGAAGCTCACGGAGAAAAAATCTCTGTGGGCTCCGTGTCCCTGTGATAAGTAGACGACCACAGGAAACTAATGAACTGGCATACCCTTGAAACCAAACCTGTGCTGGATGAACTGGCTTCCTCCCAAAGCACAGGTCTTACTTCGCAACAAATCAGCGAACGCACTGCACAATACGGCGCGAATGAACTGATCGAACACGGCGGACGCACGCCCCTGAAAATCTTGTGGGAGCAGATCACCGCCACGATGGTATTGATTCTGATCGGCGCGGCAGTGGTGGCAGGCTTTCTCGGTGACACAAAAAACACGATAGCCATCCTCGCCATCGTTGCCCTGTATGCCCTGCTTGGTTTCGTGCAGGAATACCGCGCCGAACAGGCCATTGCCGCGCTCAAAAAAATGTCCGTGCCGCATGTGCGCGTGCTGCGTGACGGCGCCTTACAGGAACTCTCCGCGCGCGACCTTGTCCCAGGCGACATCCTGCAACTCGAAACAGGCAATGTCATCCCAGCCGACTTGCGCCTGCTCGAAGCCGTCAACCTGCGCATTCAGGAAGCCGCGCTCACGGGCGAATCTGAACCCATCAGCAAACACACCGCCGCGCTCTCCAACGATCCTTCGACACGCTCAGGGCAGGAACTCCCCATCGGTGACCGCCGCAACATGGCCTACATGGGCACCATCATCACGAAGGGGCGCGGGCTGGGCATCGTCATTGCCACTGGAATGCAAACCGAACTCGGTACGATTGCCGACCTTATTCAACAAGTGCCGCATAACCAAACTCCGCTCCAGCGCAGGCTTGATGCGCTTGGCAAAAATCTCGCGCTTATTGGCGTCGTCATCGCCGCTATCATCTTTGCACTCGGCGTGTGGCAGGGCAACGAAATCCGCGATATGCTGCTGACCGCCGTCAGTGTGGCGGTCGCCATCGTGCCTGAAGGTCTGCCAGCCGTCGTCACCATCACGCTCGCGCTTGGCGCACAACGCATGTTGAAACGCGAAGCGCTCATCCGCAAACTTCCCGCCGTTGAAACGCTCGGCTCGGTCACGGTGATCTGCTCGGATAAAACAGGCACGCTCACCGAAAACAGGATGACCGTGGTCATGCTGGATGTGGCGGAACATGCAATCGACCTGACCGAACAAGTGGAACGCGACGGGACGCTTCGCACCACCCGTGGGCTTGGCACACCGACCCAATCATCGCTTTCGCTGGCAGCCATCGGCGGCGCGTTGTGCAACGACGCGCAACTCGTGGATGTGGGTGATGACCGCTTCCACACGCTCGGCGACCCGACCGAAGGCGCGCTGGTGGTTGCCGCCGCAAAAATGGGATATTGGAAATCATCGCTTGACTCCTCCTTCCCGCGCTCGGCAGAACTGCCTTTTGACTCGGAACGCAAGCGTATGACCACCGTCCACCATTTGGGAAAATATGATCCCACCGTGCTTTCGGGTTTGGAGATCGGCAACAAACGGTACATCGCTTTCACGAAAGGCGGCGTGGACAACTTGCTCGACATCACGAGCCATGTCTGGGTGGAGGGCAGGCTGGAGAAACTGGATGCAGGCTGGAGGTCCAGAATTGAAGCGGCGAACGAACGTCTCGCCAAAAAGGGGATGCGCGTCCTCGGGGTGGGATTCCGTTTGCTTAACACCATCCCGGAGATTATCGAAACCGACCTTGAGCAGAATATCACGCTGGTGGGTTTGTTCGGCATGATCGACCCGCCGCGCTCGGAAGTGAAGGATGCGGTGGCGACCTGCCGCGCGGCGGGCATCCGTCCGGTGATGATTACTGGAGACCATCCATTGACTGCGCTTGAGATTGCGCGTCAGTTGGGCATCACCGAAAACGGGCGCGCGCTGGCAGGGGTTGAGATCGAAAACCTGACGTTTGATGAATTGAAAAATGTCGTCAATGAAGTCAGTGTCTTTGCGCGGGTTGCGCCTGAACATAAATTAAAGATCGTGCAGGCCTTGCAGGAGCAGGGTCATATCGTTGCGATGACAGGCGATGGCGTGAACGATGCGCCTGCCCTGCGCAAAGCGGACATTGGCGTAGCGATGGGCATCACCGGCACGGACGTTTCCAAGGAGGCGTCCGATATGGTTTTGCTCAACGATAATTTTGCGACCATCGTGGCGGCGGTGCGGGAGGGGCGCACGATCTACGATAATATTCGCAAGTTCGTGCGGTTTAGTGTGGCAGGGAATATCGGTAAAGTTTTGGTCATGCTGCTTTCCCCGTTTTTGGGAAGTCCACTGCCGTTATTGCCATTGCAATTGCTGTGGCTCAACTTAATGACGGACGGCCTGCTTGGGCTTGGCATGGGCGTGGAAAATCCCGAAGCGGATACGATGAAACGTAAACCGTACTCCCCCACCGAAGGCGTGTTCTCGCGCGGCGCAGGGGCACAAACCATCTGGGTCGGTGTACTGATCGGCGCGCTCGCGCTGGCGCTTGGCGCATGGTATTTCTTCGCTGAAAATCCCGCATGGCAGACGATGATCTTTACGTCACTGGCATTCATGCAGGTTTTTCAGGCGCTGGCTTCACGCTCGGAGAAAGAGTCTATCTTCAAGGTGGACTTGCTGAGTAATCCGCTTTTGGCGGGCATGGCGCTGTTGGTGGTGGTTTTACAACTGGCTGTGATCTACATCCCCGCATTCAGCAATTTCTTCGAGGTCGCGCCGTTGGGATTGGCGGATATAGGGATCGCATCAGCAGCGGGGCTGGTTGTGCTTGCAGCAATGGAAATTTTGAAAATGATGAAACGCGAGTAGGGAATAAAGATCAGAGAAAAAACAGACCCTGCCTCATTGCGATAGGCAGGGTCTTGTTGAACATATAATACCCACGGTCATATCATGCCCGCAGGGTACAAATTGCGCTTTCCCGCTTCTGTCGAGTCTCATAAAGTCGTATCCACAGAACTTTAACAAAGTCTCATAAAGTCGTATCAGGGTAAGTCAAGGGAAGAGCCATCTGGTAGGCGACGTACCCCGGTAAAGAAACGGCAT
>JAUXWL010000408.1 GCA_030680155.1 Anaerolineales bacterium | reverse complement strand
AGAAACGATCAACAGGATGATTAGTATTCTAAGAAGTAGTTGTTGGAATGGGTATTTCTGAATATTCATGTGAGACACATTGTAAACCAGTTTTTTACATGGAAAATGACAGGACAATTTGAGTGTGCATGCAAAGGTTGTCAGCGGCAGTCGCTCAAGCCGCCGTCCTCGGCGGCGTTTTGCGAGGGAAACCCTGCGCCGGGGAAAGTGCCCAGAATGGGTACGGCGCAGGGAGCAAATTGCCTGACATGTTTTGCGTGCACACCAATTTGACGCCTACATGGCAGCGCGAGATGTATCTCGCAACACACGCGACATGAATGTCGCGCTACGGAACAAACTGCATATCATCAGGTAATAATTTATGGCGTTGTGGGAATAGGTCCGTAGGTGGGGGCGCAGACGATATCGTAGTATTCCAGTTCCACGGCTCTGTTTTGTTCGGCGTATTGCGCGGCTTCCTGCCCGATCACACGGACTGCATCGAGATTGTCACGGGCGTTGATGTCTGTGTAACGCGGCAGGGTCATCAGCGGATTGCCCGCAGGTGTTTCGGGAATGGCATAGCGGTTATTGTCATTGAATTCATCGGCTTGTGGAACCCAGTTATATTGGACAGGTCCACGCGGGTTGACGGTGAATCCGAGTTTGTAGCCAAGCTGTGTGCCAATTTCCACGGCACGTTGCGAGAACCCGCCGCCGGGCCAGATATAGGCAATGGGTGTTTTGTTCATGTACTTTTGCAGGGAGGCAATCGCGCCGCCCATCTCTGCGGTGATGAATTCGTCGGTGGAGCCGTTGCTGATGGGGATGTTATGAATGTAGCCGTGGGCCTGATAGTCCACCCAGCCTTCGGCGGAGAGGGCGGCGTTTTCAGCCCACAAGTCGGGACGTTCATCCAGACCGATGTAGGCGTTCACAACGGGCCAGCCCCATTGTTCATAATAGGTGCGGAAATGATCGTTGTATTTTGAAGAGCTCGCGCGGTCATCCACGATAATCAGGACGGAGAGCGTCGGGATCTTGGCGTTGTCGTACATGAAATCTGCCATTTGCTGCATGTTGATGGCTTGGAAGCCCGCATCGTGAAGATCGTTCATCATCCGTTTTAAGTCGCGGCTGGCAATGGTCAAAGTCCCAAAATTTGATGTGGCTGCATCCTTGTCAATGCGGTGGGACATGATGACCATCACCACCGTGCCCGGCACGGACTTATTCGGGTCCCATTTGTTTTTGAGGTACTGGCAGGAGTCCGCGACATAGGTGCGGGGAATATCATTCGATCTCAGAACGGAGGTTTGAAATGTGGCAGGCAGCGCAGGCGGTGTGCGCGGAATGGTCGCAGTGGGGATGGGCGTTTCGGTTGGAGCAGGCGTCTCCGTAGGGATGTTGATCTGCGCAAAGGCAGTTTCGATGGCGGCGGTCATGGCGAAGTCTGGTCCCGGAGTCGCTGCGGGTTGGCAGGCTGCCAGGAGCAGGGCAAGCAGGCTAAGGGTAAGAAGGAAGCGGTTTTTTAATCGTGATTTGTAATTCGTGATTCGTAATTCGTAATTGGGTTTCATGCGTCAAATTCTACTCGAAAAAAATGGGACGCCTGCTCATCGCAAACGTCCCACTGCCCACGGCTCACTGCTCACTGCCCACTGATTACTGATTACTGATCACTGATTACTGCTCACTGCCCACTGCTCACTGAACTACACATCACTCTTGCCCGAAATAAAATCTTCGGTCATTTGATGCGCAACGTCATCGCGGAATTGCTTGGGGGGACTTTTGAAGAAATAGGAGGAAGGCCCGATGATGGGACCAGCCAGTTCGCGGTCGAGCGCGATCTTGGCACAGCGCACCGCGTCAATGATGACGCCTGCCGAGTTGGGGCTGTCCCACACTTCGAGTTTGAGTTCGAGGTTGAGCGGCACATTGCCGAAGGTGGTGCCTTCCATGCGGATGTAGCACCACTTGCGGTCGGTCAGCCAGGGCACGTGATCGCTGGGACCAACGTGGACGTTGCCTGGGTCGATCTCATACGGGATCATGCTGGTAACGGCATTGGTCTTGGATATTTTTTTGCTTTCGAGACGTTCACGCTCGAGCATGTTGAGGAAGTCGGTATTGCCGCCGAAGTTGAGCTGGTAGGTGCGGTCGATCTTCACGCCTCGATCTACGAAGAGGCTGGTCAGCGCGCGATGCACAATCGTCGCCCCGACCTGACTCTTGATGTCGTCGCCGAGGATGGGCAAGCCCGCATCTTCAAAGCGTTTCGCCCAGTATTCAGAAGAGGAGATGAAAACAGGAATGCCGTTGACGAACGCGCAGCCCGCTTCGAGAATTTGTTCCACGTACCATTTGGTGGCCATCTCCGAGCCGACAGGCAGGAAGTTGATGACCACGTCGGTGTGGGTTTCGCGCAGCAATTTCACAATATCCGCTGTGGAGCCGGGCGCCTTTTCGATGACTTCGCTGAGGTATTTGCCGAGTCCGTCGTGGGTCATGCCGCGCACAACGGGCGCATTGAGGCGGGGGACATCGGTGAATTTGTAGGTGTTATTCGGCTCGGCGAAGATGGCTTCGGAGAGGTCCTTGCCTACCTTGGTGGCGTTCACGTCGATGCCGAGGGTGAATTCGATGTCTTTCACATGATAATCACCCAGTTGGGTGTGCATGATACCGGGGATATTTTCGTCCTTTTTGGCGTTCTTATAGAATTGCACGCCCTGTACCAGCGACGAGGCGCAATTCCCCACGCCAATGATGGCGACACGTACTTTTTTACCTGCCATGATTTTCTCCTTGAAGTTAGATTGCAATTTCCTTGTAGCTTATTGTAAGCCAGCAATTCAGATAGACCCTTAAAGTATAATCTTACTGTAGGTAAATATGACAGTTGATCCGATGAAAACCCTTGAACGTCTCCTGGAAGTCTCGCGCGGTCTCGGTGATCCGGTGGAGATCGAGACCTATTTACAGTCGCTGCTCTCCGCCGCCGCCGAACTGACCGAGAGCGAGAGCGCATCCCTGCTGGAATATGACGAAGCGGCGCAGGAGTTCTATTTCCGTCATGTGCCGTGGTTCCACCGTGAAGCCGTCCGCTCTGCGCGTGTGCCCCTGAATGAAAGCGTGGCAGGCTGGGTCTTTTTACACGTCAAACCGCTGGTGATCGACGATACGGCGAAGGATAAACGTCATTATAAAAAAATAGATAAACTTGCCGGGTTCACCACCAAATCCATTTTGGCGGCGCCGCTGATCGTTAATGGGAAGCCAGTGGGCGTATTTGAGGTGTTCAATAAAAAAGAAAAATATTCCGAGAGGGATATCCTTGTCATGGAATCGCTTGCGGCGTTGGCTGCAACTGCCCTGCAAAATAATATGCTTGAAAAGAGTGTCTTCTCTTCGCAGGATGAAGCGCGCGAACTCGACCGCTTGAAAAATGAATTTATCGCCATCGCCTCGCACGAGCTCCGCACGCCGCTGGGCTTGATTCTCGGTCATGCTACGTTTTTAAAAGAATTGCTTGGAAACGAATATCATGAGCAGGTCGATTCCATCATCCGCAATTCATCGCGCCTGAAAGATATTATCGAAAGCCTTACCAGTGTGGATAATTACGAAACAGGCGGGGCGCTGATCCGCTCTCGCAAAGTGTCTGTTTCGCGGATCATCGAGGATGTGACCTCATCCTTTCACGACATGGCGCGCAAAAAAGGCATTGCTATTAAAAAAGAGACTCCGCAGGGCAATGACTTGTGGGTGGATGTTGATAGCGGCAAGATCGCCATTGTATTGAGCAATCTTGTCAAGAATGCGCTGACCTTTACAAACGAAAAAGGGCAGGTAATTATCCGCGGTGAAAAACAGCCTGATTATGTACAAGTCGCCGTGCAGGATAACGGACTGGGCATCCCCTCCAATGACCTGCCGCGCGTCTTTGACCGTTTTTATCAGGTTGAGTCGCACCTCACGCGGCGGCACGGCGGCATGGGGCTTGGGCTTTCCGTGGCCAAGGTCATGGTGGAAATGCACGGCGGGCGTATCTGGGTGGAAAGCGCCGAAGGACTGGGCAGCACGTTCACATTCCTTCTGCCAGTCATAAGTAAAAGCAGTGGGCCGGAAACCGAAAAGGCATTTGTCGAATAACCAAAGACCCCACTGCAAAAAGGTCTTCAAACACAACCCGCAGGGCGCGAGGACACGAAGGTCAATAAATGAAAGGCTCTTACTTGGTGTTCCTTAGTGACCTTCGTGTTTAATTGGTTTTTGCAGTGGAGTCTTCATTAAGTCACAGATTGAGCGGAATGCAGACTTTAGTCTGCAATTTTGCAGGGGCAAAGCGGACTGAAGTCCGCACTCC
>JAUXWL010000401.1 GCA_030680155.1 Anaerolineales bacterium | reverse complement strand
AGACGCAAGGCCGCAAGGCTTTTTTAGGATTGCCCCTGCGCCAGATGGTACTCTTGCCGATTCCGTCGAGGAAAGGTCAAAATCTTAGCGTCTTGGCGGCTTTGCGTTGAGATTGTTAGATTCAGATTTGGAATTGCTGTTCTTTCAAATCTTCATTCGCTTTCGCGATATACTAGCGGGATGAGCCATTTTCTCCAACTTGCACTCCTGCTTTCGTTGATTTTGCTTACAGCAAAAGCGGCTGGATACGTAAGCGTCCGTTTCGGTCAGCCTTCGGTGCTGGGCGAATTACTGGTGGGAATTTTGCTGGGACCCTCCTTGCTTAATATCATGGGATTTTCATTCGTGGCACACGAACTTTCCGAAGTTGTTCAACTCTTCGGTGAGTTGGGCGTGTTGTTGCTCATGTTTCTCGCCGGGTTGGAGTTCCAACTGGATGAGATGCGCGAGAACATGCGCGTGGCTGCTTTGGCCGGGACGATGGGAGTCGTCGCGCCCGTCCTGCTGGGATGGGGCATCGGTCTGCTCTTCGGCATGACACAACCCGCCTCGATCTTTCTTGGACTGGCGCTTGGCGCCACCAGCGTGAGCATTTCCGCCCAGACGTTGATGGAGCTCAAAGTCCTGCGCACCCGCGTGGGATTAAGCCTGCTTGGCGCGGCAGTCTTCGACGATATCCTCATCATCCTATTACTCTCGGTCTTTCTCGCATTTACCAGCGGCGGCGCGAGCGGCGGACTTGAAATTCTGCTGATCGTTGTCCGCATGACGCTGTTCGTGGGGTTCTCTTTCCTGTTTGGTATGCGTGTCCTGCCGTGGATCATTCGCCAGGTAAACAGACTGCAGATCAGTCAGGGACTGCTGGTGGCAACGCTCATCACCATGCTTGTGTACAGTGTGGCGGCTGAATATTTCGGCGGGCTGGCGGCAATCACGGGCGCGTTCATGGCAGGGTTGATGCTGGCGCGCACACCCGAAAAAGACCGCATCGAATCGGGCATGCATGTCCTGGCGTATGGCTTGTTCGTGCCCGTCTTTTTTGTCAATATTGGTCTCTCCATTGACCTGCGCGGATTCCCGACCCAGGCTTTGCTTTTCACGGCTGTCGTTGTTTTGGCCGCAATTCTTGGTAAATGGCTGGGGGCAGGTTGGGGCGCAAAAATGGGCGGACTTTCAAGACGCGAATCGGTGCAGTTGGGCGCGGGCATGATCTCGCGTGGTGAAGTCGGTTTGATTGCGGCGAGTATCGGCATGACGAATAATCTCGTTGGCGCAAATGAATTTTCTGCGATCGTGGTGATGGTATTGATCACAACCCTGGTCACTCCGCCAATTCTGCGGGCGTTGTTTGGGCGGGAAGCGGATCGGGAGAAGGAAATGCCCACCGAAGCCGAGCAGGGTTGGGCTTCGTCTGCGGCGCCCTCAAAGGTGGAAGCGGTCGAGTTGGAGTTATCCTCATAAGGAGAAGAGCATGACAAATCCCATCCATTTGTTATTAATGGCCATTGTGCAGGAGCAGGACCTGGATGCAGCGACCAGGGCTTTGCAATCCACAGGCGCGTCGCTGACGTATCTTTCCAGTGCGGGCGGTTTTTTGGGCAGGCGCAACGCCACCCTGTTGATCGGGTTGCCCGTCGAAAAGAAAGAAACGGCTTTGAAAGCGTTGCAGGAAGTCTGCCGCCAGCGTGTCGAATACATGACCCTTCCGCTGGAAGGCTCGCCCATGCCGATGCCCTCGCCTGTACCTGTGACCGTGGGCGGCGCGACGGTATTCGCCCTGCCCGTGGAACGTTTTGAACAAATTTAACCAAAAAGACCTGACAGGTTTTTAAAAACCTGTCAGGTCTGCCCCGAGGAGAGATCGCCATGAAGATGATCATTATTATTGTCAAAGATAACGATGCCGATGCGCTCACGCAAGCCTTTACCGCCGCAAGTTTCCGCGTGACGCGCGTGGCATCCACGGGCGGCTTTATGCGCAGCGGCGTGGTCACCATGTTGTTGGGCGTGGAAGATGAACAAGTGGACGCCGCCATTGAAACCGTGCATACTGCGCTGCCCCCAAAAGTCGATCAGAAACGCGCCACACTTTTCGTTGTGCCTGTGCATCATTACGAACAAATATAGGCGCCTCCCAAAGTCAGCGGCACAAATAAAAGGACGCGTCTTTCAAAACGGCGCATCTATTTTCCCCACTGGCAGCATCTTCGAGACAGTTGTAAAATTCATAGAAAATCTGTCTGGACAATCTGGAGGTTGAATGAACGCATTGCAGGAACGTATTTTGATAGAGGGGCAAGTGCTCGGTGGTGGAATTTTGAAAGTGGATAGTTTTGTCAATCATCAAGTGGACCCAAATCTTATGGACATCTGCGGGCGGGACTTTGCCAAACGCTTCGCGCATGTCGGCGCGACCAAAATTCTCACCGCCGAAATCTCAGGCATCGCTCCCGCGTTGACCACTGCCATTCACATGGGGTTACCCGTGGTGTACGCCCGCAAGACCAAACCCATCACCATGCCAGATCAGGTCTATCTCACGCTCGCGCCGTCGCATACAAAAGGACGCATGGTCGAGTTGATCGTCTCGCCTGAATATCTCGCCAACGATGAAAAAGTCCTCATCATCGACGACTTCCTCGCCAGCGGACAAACCATTTTAGGGTTGTGCCGCCTCGCTGAAGCCGCTGGCTCAAAGATCGTTGGTATCGGCGCGCTCATCGAAAAGATATTCGAAGGCGGGCGTGATGCGCTTGCCTCCGTCGGTGTGCCCATCGAATCCATCGCCTGCATCAAATCGTTGGACGATGGCAAGATCACGTTCGTGGATTAGGACTTTACGCATCACGGATTACGAATTACGTGATGCGTAAACTTCTCCATCTCCGCTTCATCACCTGGATCATCGGCTGGATTTTCGCTCACATGAGTTTCCTCATCCCTGCTGCACGCCTCCGCGAGACCTCGAACCTGATTGCGTTTCAGCATCCTGCTCCCAGCTACAAGTTTCACGTGCTTATCGTCCCCAAGCGACAGGCCAAATCTCTTGCAGAACTCGACCCAAATGATACCGCCTTCCTCACAGACTTGTATTCTACGGTTCGCGATCTTGTGGACGAATTCGATCTCAAAGCCTATCGTCTCATCGTCAACGGTGGAGAGTATCAGGATTTTCCGCATTTGCATTTTCACCTTATTTCAGAAGCAGCAGGTCAAACGTCAAAGGTCTAACGTCCGCCTTTGACGTTTGACTTTCGACGTTTGACTCAGGAAACATACATGACCCAATCAATAGCAATCTTGGATTTCGGTTCCCAGTACGCCCAGATCATTGCAAGACGTGTGCGCGAAGCGCAAGTCTATTGCGAGTTATTCCCGTGGGATGCGCCGCAGGAAAAAATCCTTTCGATCAACCCGAAGGGATTTATTTTGTCCGGCGGCCCCAAATCTGTATATGAAGAGAACGCTCCCTTCATTCAAAAGTTCATCCTCGAAAGCGGACTTCCCATCCTCGGCATTTGCTACGGCATGCAAGCCCTGACCCACGCCCTCGGCGGCAAAGTAGACCCATCCGCACAGCGCGAATATGGTCACGCCGAGATCGAGTCTCTAATCTCTAATCCACTAACCTCCAATCTCTCATCCGTCTGGATGTCCCACGGCGACAAAGTGACCCAACTGCCCGATGGGTTTGAATCCTTGGCAAAATCAGGCAACAGCCCCTACGCGGCGATGGGCGATTTGAAACGCAAGTATTTTGGTGTGCAATTCCACCCTGAAGTGCATCACACGCCGAACGGCGTTGAATTGCTCCGTCACTTTGCAGTGGACATCTGCGGCGCAAAGCCCGAATGGACTCCCGCCTCCATTATTGATGATAGTGTCAAACGCATTCGCGAGCAGGTGGGCGGTGATCGTGTGTTGGCGGCGGTCTCGGGCGGCGTGGATTCATCCGTTGCGGCGGCGCTTGTTCACAAAGCGATTGGCGACCAACTCGTCTGCGTTTTTGTGGATACGGGACTCCTGCGCGCGGATGAAGGCGCACAAGTCGCTTCTGCCTTTCGGGGTGGCTTGGGCGCTGAACTCGTCACAGTTGAAGCCGCTGACGATTTTCTCGGCGCGTTGAAAGGCGTCACCGACCCCGAACAAAAGCGCAAGACTGTCGGCGAGAAATTCATCCGCATCTTTGAGCGCGAAGCGAAGAATCTTGGTCAACCGAAATTTTTGGTGCAGGGGACGATCTATCCCGACGTGGTCGAATCCTCCGCGCCTGACCGCAACAAAGCCGAGAAGATCAAAACGCATCACAATGTTGGCGGTCTGCCCGAGGACATGGAATTTGAGCTTGTCGAACCATTGCGCTATTTATTCAAGGACGAAGTCCGCTTGGTGGGAGAAGCCTTGGGACTAAGCGAAGGCTTGGTTTGGAGACAGCCGTTCCCAGGTCCGGGCTTGACCGTGCGCTGTCTCGGGGAGTGTACGCCCGAGCGTGTGTCCCGTTTGCGGGCGGCGGACGCGATCCTGCTCGAGGAATTATCCAAAGCGGGTTTTTTGGGCAAGGGCGCGCAGACCTCGCAGGCATTTATGGTGTTGTTGCCCGTTCGTTCTGTCGGCGTGATGGGCGACCAGCGCACGTATCAGGAAGCCGCCGCCATCCGCGCCGTCACCACCGACGATTTCATGACCGCCGACTGGGCGCGCCTGCCGTTCGACCTGCTGGCAAAAGTCTCCAGCCGCATCGTCAACGAGGTGGAAGGAATCAATCGCGTGGTGTATGATATTACGAGCAAACCACCTGCCACCATCGAGTGGGAGTAACTTTTTCGGAGCGCGGACTTCAGTCCGCCAGACGAGCAGACTAAAGTCTGCACTCCGAAAACCCAAACACACGGACTTCAGTCCGCCAGACAAGCAGACTAAAGTCTGCACTCCGCGTGAGCAGCTACCTTTCGAGTTTTCCACCGTATGTATTCCTGAGTTGGCCAAAAAACGGTAGAGAATTTTCGATAAAGGAGACATCATGAAAAACTTCAATCTCGGCGAGGTATTAACCCGCGCCTGGAACATTATTTGGAAGCATAAGATCCTGTGGGTATTCGGCATTTTCGCCGTATTCGCGCGCGGCGGGGGCGGAAGTGGTGGAGGCGGCAACAGCGGCTATCGCTATGATTCCAGTGATGCGCCATTCCCGACAGATCAATTCGAGCGCGGCTTCGAGCAATTTGGTCAGTTCATGGAACAGAATTTATGGATCATCTTTGCCCTGATCGCCTTTATTTTTGTCCTGTCCTTCCTCTTCTACGCCCTCGGCATCATGGGCAGGATCGGTCTCATTCAGGGCGCTCTCAAAGTGGAAAAAGGCGCCGAAAGCCTGACCTTCGCAGAACTATGGTCGGAGAGTATGCCGTATTTCTGGCGCATCTTCGGCTTGAACTTTTTGATTGGGCTGGCGGTGTTCGTACTCATTGTTCCGCTTGTGTTGTTCGGAGTTATTACGGCCGGCGTTGGCTTCCTTTGCATTCTCCCGTTGATCTGTATTTTGGTTCCCATCAGTTGGGTGGTCATGGTCATCGTGGAGCAGGCGCAGCCCGCCATCATCGCTGAAAACCTCGGCATGTGGGACGGTTTCAAGCGCGGCTGGGAGATCGTCAAAGCCAACGCAGTCAACTTCATCATCCTTGCGCTGATCCTTATGGTCGGCGGCGCGATTGTCGGATTTATCATTGCGATTCCCATCATCTTTGCGGTTGTGCCGCTCGTCCTTGGCGCAAACATCCTTGACCAAACGCTGACCCCCATTTATATTGCACTGGCATGCTGCGCGGTGTACCTGCCTGTGCTATATTTACTCAATGGCATTCTGGCCGCCTACATCCAATCCGTGTGGACGCTGACCTACCTGCGTCTCACCAAGCCCAGCGAAGAGGCTCCTGTCTTCGCCGAGGAAAATGCGTAAACCCCTGACTGTTTTATTCATCCTAAATCTATTCCTGAGCCTTGCCTCGCAAGGGGCACAGGCTCAGGCGAGTCTTGCTTCAGTAACGCTCTACAACGTGGATGCGACCTCCTTCCCGTCCATTTCCGCCTTTGTAGATGTGGTGGACGCCCAACGCATTTTCGCCTCCGGACTTACGCCTGAAGTTGTTACCGTTATCGAAAACGGACAGCCCCTCCCGGCAGATTCATTCACCGAATTGGCGATTCCCCTTCAGATGGTGGTGGCCGTCAACCAGGGCACAGCGCTCGATGCGCGGAATGCCACCGGCATCTCCCGTTTTCAACGCGTGGCGCAGGTGCTCGCCCAGTGGGCGCAAAGTCGTGCGCCGGAACTGCCCGATGACCTCAGCCTCGTCAGCCAGGCGGGACCCGTCATCAATCATGCCAATCCCACCGATTTCATCGTCGGTCTGACGGGCTTCCAACCCGACATGCGCACCGCCCAACCCAACCTGCAATCGCTCATCACCGCGCTGGATGTGGTCAGCGCGCAGACTCCGCGCATTGGCATGAAGCGGGTCGTGCTCTTCATCACCCCGCAAATGGCTGACCCCAATCTGGCGTCAGCGCTTGAGCCGATCCTCCAGCGCGCTGTGGAAAACAACATCCGCATCTTCGTCTGGTATGTGGATGCGAACACCACCTTCACCACCACCAGCGCGGCGATCTTCAATAATCTCGCCATTCAAACGGGCGGGAGCATGTTCCAATATTCGGGCGAGGAACGCTTCCCCGACCCCGAAGCGTATTTCTCTGCGCTGCGCCGCATTTATCAACTTTCCTACACCTCAAGAGTGAACACCTCGGGCGAACACAGCCTCAGCGTGCGGGCGACCCTGCCGTTCGGTGTGTTGGATTCCGCCGAGCAGCGCTTCGAGATGAACATCCAGCCGCCCAATCCATTCCCTGTGTCGCCGGCCTTGCAGATCACCCGTCAGGCTCCCGCAGACGACCCATTCAATACCGAATTGCTCCTGCCCGAAACGCAGGAAGTTGAGATCATCATTGAATTCCCCGATGGACATCCCCGCCCGCTGACGCGTACAACCTTGTATGTGGATGGAGCCATCGCAGACGAAAATACCGCCGAGCCGTTCAACCTATTCAACTGGGATTTGACCAGCTACACCCTCAGCGGCGAGCATCAGATCATTGTCGAGGCGGTGGATGTGCTTGGGTTAAGCAAGACCAGCCTGCCCATCCCCGTCATTGTGACGGTGGTCAAGCCGCCCAGCGGATATCAGGCGTTCCTTGCAAAATACCGCACCGAAATCACGATCGCTTCGATCATTCTGGCGGGATTGGTGCTGTTCGCCATCCTGCTCAGCGGACGGGTGCGTATTCCCACATTGCGGGCTGTGCGTGAGGAACGCCGTGTGCAGAATGACCCGCTCACACAGTCGATTCCTGTTCTGGCAGAAGAACCGATCCCTGCATCGACACCGGTCAAAACCCAAAAGCGGCGCACCCAGCCAAAGAAAACAGAAGCAGGCTCAAAGTCCAATGGGGAGGCGGGGGCTGCGCTTGTACGTCTGACCACGGATGGACAGTTTGCCGCAGTCGCGCCCATCCCGCTGAATGGAAAAGAAGTCATTTTTGGTACCGACCCGGTGCAATGTACGCAGATTTTGGATGACCCATCCATTTCATCTGTCCATGCGCGCATTCGCCTGACGGATGATGGCGGCTACCTGTTGCAGGATAGCGGTTCGGTGGGTGGTACGTGGGTAAATTTTGAGCCTGTCCAGCGGGATGGGTACCGTTTGGCGCATGGGGATATGGTAAACTTTGGGCAATTGAATTTTCGTTTTATGCTCAAGATACCACCGCCTCCCAAAATCCCGAAGGTTGCAGTTATTCAAAATTCTGACGAATGATTCGGACCACTCTCGCCCACGTACATGTAGCCGCGCTCAGCCATGCCGGCATGTCTGGAAAAAACAACGAAGACCGCTATGCGGTCTCGTCGTTTCAACTGGCAAAGGATGATCCGCGTCCGGCGGTCTTCGCTGTGGTCGCAGACGGCATCGGGGGACATCGCGCTGGCGAGGTGGCAGCGGAGTTGGCGGTTAATTACATCAGCATGCATGTGGCGGAAAGCAATGCCAAAAAGCCCGTAAAGATCCTTGAAACTGCAATTCATGACGCCAGCCAGGCGATCGCTTCTCATTCCGCTGGCCGGGAGGAGGAGCAGGGTATGGGCGCCACTTGCTCCTGCGCCTGGATCATCGAGAACAGGTTGTATACTGCCTATGTGGGGGATACGCGAATTTATCTTTTGCGCGGGAAATTTATCCAACGCATTTCCATTGACCATACCTGGGTTCAGGAAGCCTACGAAAAAGGCATTATCAGCGCCGAGCAGATACGCGACCATCCGAACGTGCATGTGATTCGTCGTCACCTTGGCGGATTGAAGCTGCCAGAGGTGGATTTCCGTCTGCGAATCGATGACGAGGAAACGGATGAGGAATCTGTAAACAATCAGGGATTTCACCTGCAGCCTGGTGATACGGTCCTGTTGTGCAGCGACGGTCTGACCGATCTGGTCTGGGACGATGAAATTCAGCAGATCATCCGCTCGAAGAAGGATTTGAAATCCGCGGTGGAGGCGCTGGTGTCGCTTGCCAATCAGCGCGGCGGGCATGACAATATCACAACTGTGCTGCTGGCCATGCCGCGCGTGGAGGAAACTCCAGAAAAGAAGAAGGGGCTGATTGGCTGGCTGTTGGGGGGATAGAAAATTGGATTAAAAGTAAACGCACCCGCAAATAATTGAGGGTGCGTTTTTGTTTATTACCACGGAGCGCGGACTTCAGTCCGCTGTTGTTGCAGACTGAAGTCTGCATTCCGTGAATTTATTTGTCTTCCTCATCATCCAGATCATCAATTTCAGCCAGGTCTTCGAGGTCATCTTTCTCCAATGACAGGAGGTCGAACTTGTCGAGTTCTTCGTTGAAGTCGAGGTTTTCGAGGGCGTCTTCGAGGAAGGCGGTCATTTCCTCGTCTTCGGTTTGCTCGATCAGGTGCAGGAGGTAGATGCGGGCGTCATCGCCGCCGATTTGAGAGAGTGACCAGATTGAAGCGGTGATGACATCGTCTTCCTCTGCTTCCATGTCGTCGAGCATTTGCAGCAGGATTGCCCCCGCCGCTTCAATGCCAAGTTCGCCTGTGGCTTCCACTGCGGCGCTGCGGATACGCGGGTCTTCATCCAAAAGCTTGCTAACCACGTCATCGTCCCAGCGGTTGTCGTGGGAGCGTCCCATGGCGCGCAGGGCGCTGGCAATCCAGGCAGGGTCGGCGCGCTGGAAGGCGGATTCAATAATACCGATCGATTCTTCGCGCGAGGAATAGCCAAGCGCTTCAAGCGCCTGACGCTTTAGTGTGAGGTTGTCTTCGCGGCGGATGACGAGAATGAGCGCGTCTTCGATACTGCGTTGAAGATCGGTATCCAATTCCTCCAGTTCGCCGAGCAGGATGAATTCTCCCAGCAGCTGCGCGGCTATCATGCGCGGAGCGAGCTCTGCGTCGTTGAGGAAAATGTTAATTAATGAATCCGCAAGATGCGGGTCGTTTGATTCGGCCAGCAGTGCAATGGCGTGGGCGCGGACTTCCCCATCCGCGTCGTTTAATAACGCCCTGCCGATTTCCTCATAGGAGACGAGGTTATCCGAATCCAGGTGGGTAACAAGCGCATTGAGCAGGAGCAGCTTGCGGTCCGGTTTGACGCTGGACCAGACATCCAAAAACAGGCGCAGGGATTTTGGATCGAGGTCGGAGTAGTGTTGCAGGTGGTTTAGCGGGATGTCCTTTTTGGAATCCAGCAGGTGATCGAGAACGTTTTGGAAGGAGAGCGTATCAGACATGGTTATGGGAGGGGGAATTGAGCGGGGTTAACGAAATCCATGACATTGACGAAGAGCATCAGGCTGATGAGCAAAAGCATGGCAACCCCATTGACCATGTTTTCCCATTCCTGTGGGATGCGCTTGCGGAAGAAGATTTCAGGCAGCGTGAAGAGAATACGCCCGCCGTCAAGCGCGGGGATGGGAAAGAGGTTGAACACGCCCAGTGAAATGCTGAGAATGCCGACCAGGTTGAGTGTCCAATTGGTGGGGCGGGTGGAGTTGGCGCCGCCCGATGGTTGGGCGCTGGGCTCCAGGCGGCTGGAGACATCCTCCTCCACGGCCAAATCAAACAGGTCGAAGATGCCTTTGAAACCGATGAAGCGCGCCTCTTCGGGGGCAATCGCACCTTGAATGAGCGCCACCGGAAGATACATGATCGTGGCGGCCTGGATGCCTGTGATCGTGGCTCCGCCAGTGATACTTTCAACAAATGTTGCCGGGCGGGTGGGATACGTCAGCCCGACGCCGAGAGCGCCTTCGCTGGCTTTTCTGCTGGAGAGCGGCGTGGCGATGATGGTGAGTTCTTCACCATTGCGTTCGATCAGCAATTCAACAGGCTTATCAAGGTTCTGACGAATCATCGCAATCGCCGCTTCCACTTCAGTGACGCTTTGCCCGTTGATGGCAAGCAGGGTATCGCCTGATTGCATATCCGCCCTCTGAGCGGGAGAGTTATCGGAAACTGCGTCCACGATGATGGAGCCTGGCACGGGCACGCCTTCAAAGGCGATCAAGGCCGAGAACACGATCACGGCGGTCAGCAGGTTCATGAGCGGACCCGCGAACAAAACCACCAGCCGCTTCCACGGGCTGGCAGAGGCCAGTCCGCCGGGCACGTTGGGGTCGTTCTCCCCTTTGGGTCGAATGAAACCACCCAGCGGCAAGGCATGGATGGTGAACTCCGTCCCCTGCCAGGTGAAGAGCGTGGCTAATTTATAGGAAGGCAGGCCAAAGCCAAACTCTTCCACTTCGATCTTCGCCCAGCGCGCAGCAATAAAATGCCCCAACTCATGTACAAAGATCATCCCGCCCAATGCGAGCATGAAGACGATAAGCGTTACAAAACCAGATACCATTTTTACATTCCTTAATACAGACTTCTTGGTCTATTTTGACGAAGCGGATTATATCTTCAAATGGATGGATGGAAGTTAATCTTTTATGAGATGGATTTAACTCCCCGCCTCTTTCCCCGCTGACGATTGATTCCGTTTTCTCGAACATACCCTGCGTCCATACACCGCGCGGGGATTTTGCAGAGTTTAGGTACCGCAATGTTCACATTGCGCATACTTTGGCAGCCCATTTGCCGCTCGCAAGATGAATCCTTCGATG
>JAUXWL010000539.1 GCA_030680155.1 Anaerolineales bacterium | reverse complement strand
AGATTTTGACCTTTCCTCGACGGAATCGGCAAGAGTACCATCTGGCGCAGGGGCAATCCTAAAAAAGCCTTGCGGCGTTGCGTCTTTGCGTTAAGGTTTGGCATCTTTGCCTTCTACACAATTTTAGATTTGGAATTGCTGTGGAAAAAGACTTTGAGCCGCCAACCCGCTCAGATTGCAATCGCTGCGCTGGCAAATACGATGGCGAGAAAGATGATCCCAATGACCCAGAGAACGGAATGCCTGAATTTTTCGAAGAGTTCGTACTCTTCCATGCCGACACCCCAAAGGAAGCCTGACATTGGTCCGAAGAGGATGCGCATGCCCTGCGGGTTGAATTTGAAAATGGAGACCGCCATGCCGCCCAGCGCCATCAGGGTGGAAAAGAGCGTTATGGCGTAATAGGTATAGCGGGAAATTGCCCCTTCCAGCCAGGTCGGGTTTTGTCCATGTTGGGTGAGGTAGGCATATATTAGCAGAAAAAGCGGAATGACGAACAGCCATAACAGCATGACGGGAGTGCGATTCCCAGGCTGAAGTTTGTAAATCTGTTCCTCGAAGCGGTCAATGTAATCGTACGCCCACTTCCGCTCCTCGGAGGTGACTTTTAGGGTGATCTTGTCCTGTGCCGCATCCCAAAACCCCCGACGGCGGAGCGAGAACATGAGGCGGATATTCCAGTTGTCTCGTGTTCCCTTGTGGATTACATCCCCTTCGATACGCGGCAGGTCTTCGACGAAGTCCGCTTCCATTGACAGTTGGAGGATGCCCTTCTCCTGCGCGTCAGGGTCGTGCAGCACATCTTCGATGCGGGCGGTTTCGAAATAGCGAAAATCGGATGTAAGCACGGTGTACAAGACCTCGGCAGGCGCGGGAAAACGCTGGGCGGCGTTTTCAAGAGTCTTGCTGAACTCCTTTAAGCCGTCTTCGGTGAGGATAAAGTTTTTATGGAAATATTCGTCCACGCCGTGCGTTATTTTCATTTCCACTCTTGGGGGGATAAGATCAACCGAGCAGGTCTTTTAGTTTTGCAAAAGGAGAATCGGACGCTGCGGGTCTGTGACCGCAATCCCTTTCGTTTAGGTTTTCGCCGCACTCGGAGCAGAGTCCTTTGCAATTGGGCTTGCAAAGCGGACTGATGGGAATCTCCAGCAGGGCATACTCGCGCAGCAAGGCGGCCAGGTCCAGGTGTGCGTCGTCGGGGATGATCAAGCCTGACTCGGTGACGGAACGTTTATCGAAGGCGTATAGCTCGATGAACGTCCAGTCCAGTTCGTGCTCGAAATCGGTTAGACAGCGTACACAGTTGAGCGTGGTTTCCGCGGAAAAATCCGCCTGTACGATCAGTCCCTGCGGCGTCTTGCCGACGTTGACGATGCCTTCGAAATTACGCAGTTCAAGGTCATCGCCGAGGGCGAGGTTTTCAAATACAAACGGGAAATCGTGGTTGTACCCGATTTCCTCATGGATGATAAATCCGACGTTGAAACGAAAGGGTTTTTTAGGGCTGGGCATGGGTTTGTGGTGGAGAATTTACGGTTTACGAAATACGGATTACGTGATGAGTAATACGTGATACGTAGGTATGAATAATTAAACTTTGCGATCCACGATATATCTTGCCAGGTTTTCCAGCGCTTCGCGTTCGACGCAGGCGGGCATGGCGGTAAGAGCGGTGAGGGCGCGTTCCACGTGACTTTCGGCTTCGTGCATGGCTTTCCTGGGGGCGTCGCTGGCGCGGATATTGTCCACGAGGCGGGTCATGTGCTCGTTGTTCGTCCAGCCGCCATTGGGCAGGGATTGTACGTCAATATCGTTGGGATCGGCTTCAGCGTAGTAAATGGCAGGGAGGGTGACCAGGCCGTTCAGCAGGTCAGAGCCGAGCGGTTTGCCGACCGCCGATTGCTCGCCATTGAAGTCCAGGATGTCATCCACGATTTGGAATGCCATGCCGATCTCGTATCCAAATACGCGCATGGATTCGATGCCCGCTTCATCCGAACGGCTGACCATGGCGGCGGCGCGGGCGGTCATTTCGAAGAGCGAGGCGGTTTTGGCGTAGATGCGTTTGTAATAGTTGTCGCGGCTGATGAGCCCGCGCGAGGTGAACATTTGCGTCAGCTCACCGTTGACGATGACTGCCAGCGTTTCAGAGAACAACTTCATCAGTGGCAGGTGGTCGGTTTCGGCGGCGAGTTTGGCGGCGCGTGCGAAGAGGAAGTCGCCGGTGAGCACGGTGGCGGGCGGCGACCAGCGCGCGTTAAGCGTGGGCATACCGCGCCGAAGCAATGCGCCGTCGATCAGGTCATCGTGGACGAGGGTGGCGGTGTGGAGCAGTTCCACAGCTGCGCCGAGGGTGACGAGCTTTTCCAGCGGGGCATCCAGCATGTTTCCGACGAGCAGGCCGAGGGTGGGACGGACGCGCTTGCCGCCCGCCGCGAGCAAGTGGTCGAGGGCAGCGCGCAAGTCAGGGTGGGACTCATCTGCTTGAGTCCGCATCCGTTCTTCTACAAGTTTGATTTCTTCTATAACAGGTGAGAAAAAAGTAACCGCGTTCAAATCAGTCTCCCCATGCAAAGAGCCGCGCCGCGTTGGCGGTGGTGTGGGCGGCAATCTCCGCAGGGCTTTTGGAATGGATTTCTGCTATTTTATCAGCAATATGGCGCACAAACGCAGGTTCGTTGCGATTGCCGCGCTGGGGCACGGGGGCGAGAAAAGGCGAGTCGGTTTCGATGAGCAGTTTATCAAGTGGAATTTGCCTGACAATTTCACGTTTTTGCTCGGCGTTTTTGTAGGTGACCGGACCCGTGATGCCGATGAAAAAATTGAGGGCCAGCGCCTTTTGTGCGGTTTCGAGATTGCCATTGAAGGAATGCAACACCCCGGGCTTTTCTGCGAGTGATCCGTCCAGTCCGCTTTGCCACTCGCTCAAAATCTCCAGCAGATCCACCGACGCCTCGCCGAACCAGGCATCGTCCTGTTCACGCATGTGGATGACCACAGGCTTATCCACTTCTTTTGCAAATTGTAATTGCCGCTTCAATACCTCGCGTTGAAAAGCGCGTTTTTCAGGTTCCTTCACCCAATAATAGTCAATGCCGATCTCGCCGATGGCAACCACTTTGGGATGCTGCGCAAGTTCCTTCACCTGCTGAAATGAGTTTTCAGAAAATTCATCCAGATCAGTTGGATGAAACCCGACCGCCGCATACACGCTGGGATTTGACTCTGCCAATTCCACCGCTTCTTTACTGGACTTGTGCTGGAGTCCTGGCACGAGCAGCCGAATCAACCCTGCGGCATTCGCGCGCTGGATGACTTCTGCGCGGTCTTGGTTGAATTTATGATAGTCGAGATGGCAGTGCGTATCAGTGAGTTGCATAGGGAAGGGAAAAGAATACGGAGCGCGGACTTTAGTCCGCCTTTACTTGCAGACTAAAGTCTGCATTCCTTTTTTTAAAATTGCGGTTGAAAATCGCCGCCTATCTTTTGGCGGCGACTCGCTTTGTAGTTTTTTTACTGACTTTGTATTTTGCTTTTTTCTCGCCGATTTTCTTCTCTGGAACGAGCGCGATCAAAGTCCGCAGGGC
>JAUXWL010000538.1 GCA_030680155.1 Anaerolineales bacterium | reverse complement strand
GGCTTGCATTGTTTCTCGGTGTGTACGCAAAACATGTCAGGCAATTTGCTCCCTGCGCCGTACCCATTCTGGGCACTTTCCCCGGCGCAGGGTTTCCCTCGCAAAACGCCGCCGAGGACGGCGGCTTGAGCGACTGCCGCTGACAACCTTTGCGTACACACGTTTCTCGTGTGTACGCAAAACATGTCAGGCAATTTGCTCCCTGCGCCGTCCCCGGCGCAGGGTTTCCCTCGCAAAACGCCGCCGAGGACGGCGGCTTGAGCGACTGCCGCTGACAACCTTTGCATGCACACGTTTCTCGCGGTATCGATTGAATTGTACCATCCGTCCTCTACACCGTATCCATAAACGTTTGCTCGACGCATGGGAAATAACAAGCCTCCGCCCTTCCGACATCGCGCATCGCGAAGCGTGTCGAAAGGGAAAACCTGTGTGACCGGCTTGCTCTTCGCGGAGCACGGAGCAAACCAGTTCGTTATTTTTTTCGTTCGACCTGCCCGCTGGGTAATTCCAGCGGCATCTGCCGGCCGTGCAGGAGTTTGAGCAAAACGCGCACGCGCTCATTGCCGGAGATGCGGGTGTCAAAGATGGCTTCCTGCCCGGCAAAAGGACCATCCTGAATGACGACGGCTTCGCCCGGCTTCAAGCCAGGCAGCTGCTCGCCGCCCGCCCCGTTGATTTCGTCCACCCACCGGCGGATGTCCTGGATCAGCCCATCCGGGACCGCAACAGGCTCGGCGCCGAAAGAGACGAGCCCGCGTGAATGAGGCATCCAGGCAAAGGTTGAATATCCGCTCTGGTGCAAGTCCAATTGAACGAACAGGTAGCCCGGGAAATACGGTCGTATCTTACGCGCCCTGGGATTTTTGGGCTGCACCCGCATCTGAGGGTAAAAAACCTCAACCCCACGCGCAACGACCTCGCGCCACAAAGCCACTTCCTTATTGGGTTTGCTGCGAAGCGCATACCATTGCAAGGTCATTCAAGATGCCTGCTGCAGCGAAGCCGCCCTACTCGTTTTTCCACCAATTCATTGCCAGCGTCCCGAAGGCGCTCAGCATCAACCCGATCATTCCGGCCAGGATGGTATTCAACAAAACTTTGGGCGAGGACTTCTTATCCGGGGGCACAGCCTCAATGCTAATAGCTGCCACCTTTGCGCTCTGCTCCAGCACTGTGGCAACTTGTTGCTGCTGCTTTAGTAAGGCGGCATAGAGTCCCTGAGACTGGTCGCGCTTCATGCTGAACTCAGTCAACTGGGCAGCTGCGTTCGAAAGGCTTTTCTGCAATTGGGGGATTTCCCCTTCCAGGCGGTTTTGATCGCTTTCCAAACGCGTCAACTGGGCTTGAAGCCCGGCGCGCATCTGGGCTGCGGCCTCCAGCGCCTTTGAAACGGTGAACCCGGCAAAAGAGGCGCTGTCTATCTGTACAATAAAGCTCTCGCTCGCTACAGTCAGTGAACGCTGGCGCAAAGTGGTCAAAGCCAGCCCGTCGCCCAATGAGAGGGGAGTCTCGCCAGATAGGCCGCTCAATCCCTGTTCAAAAAATTGCAGATCGTCCAACACCAGTCTGCTGCGAGTGATGGTACCCAACACACGATCTAGGTCTGATTTCCTACTATCCAGTTGTGCGCTCAGGGCGTTAACCTGGTTTTTGGATAGTGCATCTTCGAGTGCGGCCTGAGACTGGTTGTAATCCTTCTGAGACTGTAAAACCTGAGAATCCAAAGTCTGGGATATCGCCCCCAAGCCATAAGTGGCATTCACTGTGTCAGTCACTCTCTCAGCCCATACGTTCGCTATCAGCGCCGCCCGCCGGGGGTCGGTATCGGTTACCTGCAGGCTGAGTTGATCCTTGCCAAGATCGCTGGCAGCCACCATCTCTGTCATACCACTGATGGTAATTTCTTCGTCGCCAAAGGCTGCGGCAACCGAAGGATCTTTAAGAACACTTTCCAGCACGCCCGGCGCAGCCGCCAATTCAACCACAGCCTTTATATCCGGCAGGGTGGGCGAAATCGTGAAACCTGAAAAATCTCCAGCTTCCACCAAATCCACAACGGGGCTGCCGATAAATACATAAGCAGTCGCCTGATACTTGCGGGGCAAAACCCAGAGACTGGCAACAAAAGTTATAACCACAGCGGCCAGGGTGGCATAAACAATTACGCGGCGCGCCTTCCAGAGCGTAAGGGCAATCGCGCGCAGGTCAATTTCATCATCGTATATTGGAGGTGCTTCAGTAATCGGAGTTTTAGCAGTCGAAGATTTAGCGGTTGAAGTTTTGGCAACCATAAGATTTTGATACTCACCCTTTCGATAATTTTGAAACGGATTAGCATGTTACCATGCGAAGGTTTCTTCGTCAAGAAACAGACCAGCAATTCCAAATCTAAAATTGTGTAGAAGGCAAAGATGCCAAACCTTAACGCAAAGACGCAAGGCCGCAAGGCTTTTTTAGGATTGCCCCTGCGCCAGATGGTACTCTTGCCGATTCCGTCGAGGAAAGGTCAAAATCT
>JAUXWL010000537.1 GCA_030680155.1 Anaerolineales bacterium | reverse complement strand
TGTGTGCAAGCAAAGGTTGTCAGCGGCAGTCGCTCAAGCCGCCGTCCTCGGCGGCGTTTTGCGAGGGAAACCCTGCGCCGGGGATGTATGCCCAGATATGGGTACGGCGCAGGGAGCAAATTGCCTGACATGGTTTGCTTGCACACGGCTTTTTTAGGATTGCCCCTGCGCCAGATGGTACTCTTGCCGATTCCGTCGGGGAAAGGTCAAAATCTTAGCGTCTTGGCGGCTTTGCGTTGAGATTGTTAGATTCAGATTTGGAATTGCTGGCTTATTTCCTTCTCGCTTTTTGTTCGAGCGGTAATAATTCAGCGTAGATTTTTTCATGCGCGGGGGTGGGCACACTGACTGCTTTTCCCATGCGGATGACCGCGCCGGTCTGCTCGTTCAACTCGGAGGGACGGCCCTCCATCATGTCCTTTTGCATGGAGGCGAGCATCTGCGGCGGGAGGTTGTCGATGCGCTGGATGGTTTCGTCTACAAAGGTTGCTGAAATATTCGCGCCGCGCTCACGGGCAACGGCGGCGGTTTCGTTCATGGCAGCGATGAGCATGGCGCGTGATTCGGGGTTGGAGCGATAGTCGCCCACGGGCTGACGAGTCAACGCGCCGATGCCGCTCGTGCCAGAGATGAAGATGAATTTCTCCCACATGGCGGCGGTGATGTCGGCGGGCGCTTCCACAGTGACACCTTGCAGCGAGGTGAATATTTTATACAGGGATTCAATCCGCTGGCTTTTGGAGTTATCCAATTCACCGAAGGCGATGTAGGGCGGAACGCCGACGTGTTTGATGTGCCCGGGTGCGGCGATGAAAACACTGATGCGGCACAATCCGCCGATGAGATGCTCGCGCCCGAATTTGGCCATCAGGGAGTCCATGTGTTCCATGCCGTTGAGCAGGGGCAGGATGATCGTGTCAGCGCCGAGGAGCGGCTGGATGTGTTCGATGGCATCAGACAACTGCCAGGCTTTGACGGCAAGGACGACCACATCCACTGCGCCGATGGTTTGCGGAGAATCTGTCACGCTGGCGGGATGGATGGTGAAATCACCGTTGATCGAATCCACGCTCAAGCCTGATGCTTGGATCGCGGCAAGATGCGCTCCCCTTGCGATGAAGGTGACGTCCTGCCCAGCCTGGGCGAGCCTGCCGCCAAAATATCCGCCAACGCCGCCTGTGCCAAAGATTGCAAATTTCATGAGAGTTCTCCTGATGTACGGAATGCGGACTGAAGTCCGCGAGATGGCAGACTAAAGTCTGCGCTCCGAGAATCTTACAAACACGAAGTATATCTCACAGGGTTGGAAATGCTTGGGTCGAGAATCAGGCTTCAGGTTAAGAACGAAGCGGGGAAATTAAAAAAGCGGGCAGAAAATTCTGCCCGCCTGATCCATCCGTTTTTAATTTATGTGGGGACTTCTTCCGCCTTTGCCAGTTCGTCGTGGTCGGGCAGGATGCTCTCAGCGTTGCGAATGACCGCGATGAAATATCCAGCCGCGCCAACGAGCACAGCGAACAAACCGCAGAAGAAGATGATCAGCCCCATGCCTGAGCCGGGTCCCGTGCCGACCAGCCAGCCAAAGGTTTCGGAGAGGGCGCTGGTGGTGCGCATTTGCGGCTCGAAAACAAAATCTGCCAGTGTGCCCGCGATGATGGGCGAGATGGGATTGGTGAACCACGCGATCAAACGACGCGCGGAGAAAACGCGACCCTGCACATCCGGCGCAACCTTGGCTTGCCAGATGGCCTGGTTGGAGCCATTGATCAGCGAGATGACACTGGAAGAAATGAACAAGCCTATGACCCAGATGGGCAAGCCTCCCGCCAAGCCGAGAATTGCCACGCCAAGCCCGGAGATCATCCACCCGACGAGAACGCCATGCACGCGGCGTTTGAACCCGCCCCACGCGCTCATGACAATGCCACCGATGACTCCGCCGATTGCGCCCGCAGTCTGGACAGAGCCAAGCATGAAGCTGTCATTGCCAGTGCGGGAGAGCACCATGGGAGCCAGCAGGGTGAAGGCGATGCCTGAAAACAGGTTGCCGACAAAGAAAGTCAATTGCAAGCCAAGCAGGCTGGGGCGCGCAAAGATGTATTTGAAGCCATAGGCCGCTTCCTTCCAGATACTGCCTTTGCCCTGCTCCCCTTCCTGCGTGCGCGGGGGCTGCGGGATGTGGACGATCATCAAAGCGCCGATGGCGAGCAGGAAGGTGACGACGTCAAAGATGAGGATGCCGGTCAACCCGACGATGGGCAGCAGCATACCTGCCAGCAGTGGAGCGACGACGCCCGGTCCGGCTTCCACAAGAGACATCATGCCGTTGGCGCGCGCATATTGTTCCTTGGGAATCATGGTGGTGATCGCCGCGGAATAGGCGGGCCACTGAAACGCCATGCCCAAACCGTAAATGACCGAGGTTAGATATAAATGCCAGAATTCAAGAATGCCAAGCGATTGAAAAATCAGGATGAGGATGGTGGCGATGCCTGCCATCAGGTCGCTGACGACCATCATCATCTTGCGGTTGTGACGGTCCACCATGACGCCGGCAATCGGGGAAATCAGCAGAAATGGGGTGATGAAGAAGACTTGCATCAAGCCCAACGCGGTGGCGCTTTCGGTCTTCTGGAACATCCAGATAGTGAGACCGAACTGACTCATGGCGCTGGCCAGCACGGAAACGATTTGACCCAGCCAGACGATGGTAAAACCAAACATTCCGCTGGGGCGTTTAACAGCAGTGTTATCCATTAAGAATTATCCTGTTTAACGGAGTGCAGACTTCAGTCTGCCTTCTGCGGATTAAAACCCGCATTCCAAGGTTTTGAAGCAGCGGGACAGATGTCCTGCCGCAGTATTATTGCATCAACTTTAAGAAGCTGTAGAACCACATCTCACACTCACCTATCGGTTATTCAACAAAGATCTCGACGTGTTCGCCGTCTTCCTCATCTGTGACGTCGATGATCTTGCCGGTCACACCCATGCGCAGGGCTTCCATCACGTTCGACATATCCACGCCCTGCACTTCGGGCGCAAAATGAGCGCCGATCTTCATGCCGGCATCCACCAGCGCCAGCGGAATCTGGACGGAGGCTTTCGAGCGTCCGGTGCGGGTATCCGTCACACGGATGCGCAGCCAGCGGGCCGGTCCACCGGGCGCGCCAGGCGGACGGGGCGGCATGGGGATGCCGCGAGAGGCATCGCTCAACGCTGAGAGCAGTTTTGCGCCCTCCTCCGCGCTGATCTTGCCTTCTTCAATTAGTTTCAGGATCTTCATTCGTTCTTCGCTGTTCGCCATGTTCGTTATCTCCTTTCGGATTTTTTTCTCATACCAACTACTTCACACTTTTTACTTCTCACTTATTACTCGTTACTTATTACTCGTTACTAACTCAATCCGCCGCCGCAGGGATGACTTCTTCCGTCACTGGCTCCTGAATCTTCGGCGTTTTGAACTTCAACCAGATCGGGATGACCGAGATCAACAATACCGTTGCTGTGATCGTGAATGGGAAGGTAGGGTTGACACGCGCCCACATCTGCGCGCCAATCCACGGGGCAGGCAGGGAGAAGAGTCCCAGGCTGGTACTGAACAAACCAAACGCCATGCCGCGGTTTTTCTCCGGCACCGCCTTGCTGATCAACGATTGGTACGCGGGACCGGAAATCCCCGCGCCAACCCCTGCAATGCCCCAGCCCACATAGAACAGCCACTGATTTTGTGGTCCGCTGGGAATGCTGACCAAAAGGAAAAGTGCGGCTGACAATAACACCATGCCCATGGCAATGCCCACCCGCTCGCCAGCCTTGTCCGAAAGCCAGCCGCCGGGGATGGTGCTCAGCATCATCGCCAGACCAAAGAAGGACATTACCCATCCGATCTGCTGAAGCCCCAGCCCGCCGAATTCCTGCATATAAACGGGGAAGAGATTTTCAGAGAATTGGAAGGAAATGTCACGCATGCCGTCGATCACCAACATCCATGTGATGAGTCCGCCCGAAAAAACCAGCGCGATCATGGCAACAAGGTTGGTTTTCAACCCACCTAAGGTCAGCTTATCCTTCTTCGCCACGGCAGTCTTCGCCGCTTCGCGCGCCATCCCTAAACGGATGACAGTGGCGATAAGGTAGAAAATACCCGCCACCAATAACATCAACTTGAAGCCATACATCCCTGCCAGAAAGCCGCCCAGCGGCGGACCCAGCACGGAAACGATCATGAAGATCGCCTGCGAAATACCGAAGACCTTGCCGCGATTTTCTTCGCTGGAATGTTCCGCAATGAAGGCGTCAAAACTTGGTCCCACCAGCGCGCGCGCCACGGAGCCGACCGCCACAGCCAGCAAAAGCCACTGCCACGAATCCGCCAGCACGAGCGGGATGAAGCCGATCACACCGAATACACTTCCGATTGCGATTGCGCGCAAACGCCCCAGCGTATCGGATACCCAGCCGCCCAAAATTTGCAGCGCCAGCGGCACAATCTGCGACAGGGTAAAGAACAGGCCGATCTGCGTGATCGAAGCGTCCAGGTCCTTGAGATACAGCGGCATCAGCGGTCCGTACATATTTCCGCCGATATTGGCAAACACCATCGCCGCCAAAAACAGGATCAACAATCCACTCAATAAAGGTTTCTTCTTAATGGTTTCCATTTTCTATCCTATAAAGACCTGCACCCGTTCCCCGTCGTCGGCATCGTCCACATGCACGATCAACGGCTCGGTAATATTCTTTGCCATCGAAATAGCTTGCAAGATTTCATCCACATTCGTGTTTCCGAGTCCGCTGATGCGGCTGCCGAAATTTCTCAGGAACCATGCCGCAAAACCGAG
This sequence comes from Anaerolineales bacterium, assembly GCA_030680155.1. Lineage (GTDB taxonomy): Bacteria > Chloroflexota > Anaerolineae > Anaerolineales > Villigracilaceae > Villigracilis. The sequence goes on along the minus strand of JAUXWL010000537.1, from coordinate 2,788 downwards.
CGGAAGCGGAAATGCGATGGTGATTTTTCGCGGTCCATCCTGATCACGGGAGCGCGTACGGTCCACGTTCACATAGATCCAGCGCGACGTGCGGCTGCCCGCGCCCATCACAGTCAAAAGAATTCCCAACGTAAGCGGCATGCCCAAACACAGGAACCAGAAATTGATGCCCGCATTCTGTTGGATGCCGAACATGCCCCAGGCGCTCAAAACCGTGATGAAGACACCGATCCACAGGAACGCGCCCGAGAAACGACGTGCCCGCCTGCGGACTTCGTCGAACTCGGGCGCATCGCTTCTTTCTCCGCCCATGCCTGATACCGCTTCGTAGACTTCAACTTCCGCCGTGGCAGAGTCAACATCCAGTGCGCGCATCAACGTGGCGGCTTCCTCCGCGCTGATCTTGCCGTCTGCAACCATTTGTAAAATTTTCTTGCGTTCTTCCGAGGACATTAAGAGCCTCCTTCAAGCGCGGCCAGCAATTTCTCTGCATCTTCAGCCGTGATCTTCTTTTCCTGAAGCATCTTCAAAATGGTAATTCGTTCTTCGTCAGAAACAACTGCTTTGGGTTTGGATGGCATCGGCACGCCCTTGGGAGAAAAATCCCAACCCCAACGCCCGATCTCCAACGCAGTCCTGCCGCGACCACGGCGTTCGGCATCGCGGGTCTTGCGTTCGATGCGGCGCGCGGCTTCTTCCACTTTACGCTGGGCGCGTTCGGTGGCCTGCTCCACGCGGCGTGAGATGCGCTCGCCAAAACCGGACCAATCCATGCCGACGCCTGCGAAGTTACCAAAATCTTCAGCCGAGTCGCCTGCATCGGAGCGATTGGAAACACGGATGTCACCGCCCGCGCTTAATGTTATGGAAGCCGAGCCGTCGCCAAGAGTGACCATGCGGCTGGTGGCGTCTTCATCTCCCTCGATGCCTTTCCAATCAAAATCGATCTCGTCCGCGCTGAGTGTGAGGGTGGCGTTCGCTTTTGGCGGCATCACCAACAAAATATCATCGCCCGCAGTGACGGCATACGTATTGCCCGCCTGTGGATTCAGGTACATGACCACATCCTCCGCCACATTCGCGCTGACGTTGCCGCGCACATCGCGCAGAGCAAGATCGTCGGCGACGGATTCGAGGGTCACATTCCCATCCACATCACGGATGGAGACATCACTGTCCGCTTTTTTGATATACAGGCTGCCTTTTGCACCACGCAGGCTGAAATCCGCGTGGACGGCTTCGAGCGTCACCGAATTCACATCGCGCATCGAAAGGTCGCCGCCGATATCCTTCAATTCGATGCCGCCCATCACACCGCGAATGGAGGCGTCGCCAGCGATGGTGTTGATGAAAACGGATGCGCCCTTCGGCACTCTCAGGGAGAGGTCATCGTCACAGGATAACTGGACCATGTCCCCGTCGTGGGTGAAGCGGGTTTCTTCGTCATCTGCCTTGATGAGGGTGTCATCTCCTTCCCATCCCACAAGGCTGAGGTCGCCCCCGATGGAGTCAATCTGGATCCTGGGTGTGCGTCCTGCTGAAATAGTCTTGGACATGGCTTACTCCTCTCCACGTAACATGCGCATGGCTTGGTCGGCGGTGATCTTGCCGGCTTCCAGGTCGGCAATCACAACGCTGCGCTTCTCCGCATCCACCTCGGACGAATCATCGCGTCCCGGTTCATAGCCCAGCGCGCGGATGACCTCGTGCAGGCGGTTGCGAATGGTCGGGTACGACAGACCAAGCTCCTGTTCCATACGGTTGATCTTGCCTTCGCAACGCACGAAGGTGAATACAAATTCCATTTGCTCTTGAGATAAATTCGAAAACTGCCCCATTGCAAAATGTCCTTCAAGGGACGTATCGCAAGAGACGCAGTGTAAACGGACAACTTCCAGTTCAGATTGGCAGATCGGGCAAAGGGTGGGTGCAGATCGCATGGTTATATTTCTCCTGTGATGCAGAAACTATTGTGTACCAGGTTTATGCTCTGGCTTTTTTGGCTTTGCCTTGCGAAAACTCAAGGTGATTTGACTGCAGCGATTTGGCAGAGCGCGTCTGTAATTTTTCGCCGCGCGCAACCATCCAGGCGCCAAGAGCAGCCAGCCAACGGTTGAACGTGGAATTTTGCGAAACCTTCATGGATGAACGCAGATCAAACTCTTTCTGATATTCCTGTTTCGCCATTTTCAACAAGTCGTTAGGATGTAAATCGTTCATGGTATGCTCCATTTTTCAACAAGCAGTAAAAAGGAAAGCCAACGGTCTTAAGTGAAAAATCAATACATGCGCCGTATTTCTAACCACATTATAGATATTTTTTCAATTTTGTCAAGTACTAAATCAATAATTTCAATATTTACTTCAAGATAATTGATTTATGCCTGAAAGTAGGGGAATAAACCGCATTTTTCGGGAATTTTCACTGCCCGTAGAGCGCAAGGCAGCTTCCTGCGCCGAGGACGGAACCCTGACTTTACGCTGCAACATAAACTGGATCGAAGACCGGCTCGCATCTATCCGCGCTCGAACAGGGTTTGTCCTTAAGCGGCTTTTACCTACCCTGAAGCAGTCCCCTGCTCTCTCAATGCGAAGCGCTGAACAAAGGTTAGAGCGCCAATTTGAGCTTCCCCCGCAACAGAATAGGCAGCAATTCCAAATCTAAAATTGTGTAGAAGGCAAAGATGCCAAACCTTAACGCAAAGACGCAAGGCCGCAAGGCTTTTTTAGGATTGCCCCTGCGCCAGATGGTACTCTTGCCGATTCCGTCGAGGAAAGGTCAAAATCT